>DASUVL010000583.1:0-15505 GCA_036379015.1 Niastella sp. | reverse complement strand
CGGGCGCCGGTGAAAAAGCCTTTCATAACGATGAAGACTATGTTAAAGCCGGTGCATCCATTAAGAGCAGAAATGAAGTTTTTCAATCATCCGACATTCTGGTAGCTATTCACCCGTTTACTGATGCTGTTGACCTGAAATCGAAAATATTGATCGGGGTCTATCAGCCGCTGTTTAACGCACAGCTGATGCAGCAATGGGCAAAACAGGGTATTACCACGTTTAGCCTTGATATGTTGCCGCGTACCACGCGTGCGCAAAGCATGGATGTATTGAGTTCACAAGCCAATATTGCTGGTTATAAAGCGGTGTTGCTCGCGGCCAATACGTACAGCCGGTATTTTCCCATGTTCATGACAGCTGCCGGTAGCATTGCGCCGGCCAAAGTGCTGATCCTGGGCGCCGGGGTCGCCGGTTTGCAGGCTATTGCAACCGCACGCCGACTGGGTGCTGTGGTTGAAGTGTTCGATACCCGGCCTGCCGTAAAAGAGGAGGTGATGAGTTTGGGCGCCAAATTTATTGAAGTAGAAGGCGCCGCCGATGCTTCCAAAGCCGGTGGTTATGCTGTTGAGCAATCAAGCGATTACCAGCAACGCCAGCAACAACGTATTGCAGAAAGTATTGCCAAAGCAGATATTGTAATTACTACCGCACAGATACCCGGTAAAAAAGCGCCGATATTAATTACAGAAGAGATGTTGCAAGCCATGCGTAAAGGATCGGTGATCATTGACCTTGCAGCAGCTACCGGTGGCAATACGCCCGTTACAAAAAATGATCAAACGGTGTTGTATAAAGGCGTGCATATTGTGGGCAACAGCAATCTGGCAGCTACCATGCCTTCTGACGCCAGCAAATTGTACGGCAAAAACCTGTTGAACTTTTTACAACTGATCATTGATAAAGAAGGACAACTTAATCTGAACTGGAACGACGACCTGGTGAAGGGCGGTTGTATTACGTTCAATGGTGAAGTGACGAATGAGCGGGTGAAATCAATTAGCTAATGTGATAAAGTTATAGGTAATAGGTTTTAAGTTTTAAGTAAAATACAAAACGCTAAATTTCAGCAATAGGTTTTCTATATTTACTTACTACTTATCACTTGCCACTTACTACTTTCACTGCATGTAGCATGCAGCGGATTTTAAACATACAAACTTTTTATATGGAAACAATATTAAGCTGGATAGCCGATAATCAGCAAATGATCTACATCGTTATACTAATGATCTTCGTTGGTATTGAAGTGATCGGCCGGGTACCCAGTGTGCTGCATACCCCGCTGATGAGCGGCGCCAATGCCATTCATGGGGTGGTGATCATCGGGGCAATCATTGTCATGGGCAAGGCGGAGCACAGTAATTATATAGCCCTGGTCCTCGGTTTTCTGGCGGTGGTGCTGGGTACAGTGAATGTGGTAGGTGGCTTTGTGGTCACAGATCGAATGCTGGAAATGTTTAAGGGAAAAAAGAAAAGTTCTAAATAAAATGATAAGGTGTGCCACAAATCAAAGACTTAGCGCACCTTTTTGATTTTAATATCGTATTATGGAATTAAGTATACTAACCCTCTGTTACCTCGTAGGTTCGGTTACGTTTATCATAGGCTTAAAAATGTTGTCGAACCCGGCTACAGCCCGTAATGGCAACCTGCTGGCGGCTGCCGGCATGGTGATCGCAATTATTGGTACTATATTTCTATATGAAGAAGATGGTAAAAAGCTGGGCAATTATCCCTGGATCTTCGGCGGTATATTGATTGGCGGCATCATTGGCACCCTGGCTGCTAAAAAGATAAAGATGACAGCCATGCCCGAAATGGTGAGTATGTTCAATGGTATGGGAGGCGCCTGTGCCGCCCTGATCTCTATCGTGGAGTTTGATCATATTTATAGCGCATACAAAAATGTTGATACCGCCTGGCTGGCTGATTTTGTTGAGGCCGGGCATTATTTAACCATTATTGCGGGCGCTATTATTGGTTGCGTATCCTTTGCCGGTAGCATGATCGCCTGGGGAAAGCTGAGCGGCAAGGTGAAAGACATGTCATTTCGCGGTCAGCATATTGTGAACATGGCCATGTTGCTGCTGGTGTTAGCGGCTGCCGTGTTTACTTATCAATACAATGTAGGCTATGCGCATTATCTTTTTTATGTAACCGTTGCCTTATCGCTCTTGTACGGCGTGTTGTTTGTAATGCCTATAGGCGGGGCCGATATGCCGGTTGTTATTTCATTACTGAACTCGTTTACCGGCGTGGCAGCTGCCTGCGGTGGTTTTTTATACAACAACAAGGTGATGTTAACGGGCGGTATACTGGTAGGCGCAGCCGGGACCTTGCTTACTATTTTGATGTGCAAGGCCATGAACCGCTCGCTGAAAAATGTGTTGATCGGATCGTTTGGCGGCGGCGCTGCAGCAGCTGGCGCTAAAAAAGACCAGGGCGCCTATAAAGAAATTTCCCTCAGCGATAGTGCGGTCATTATGAGCTATGCCCATAAAGTAATGATCGTACCGGGGTACGGACTGGCCGTGGCGCAGGCGCAACATGCCTGTCACGAACTGGAAAAATTACTGGAAAGCAAAGGGGTTACCGTAAAGTATGCCATTCACCCGGTGGCGGGTCGTATGCCCGGTCATATGAACGTATTGCTGGCCGAAGCCGATGTGAGTTATGACAAGCTGCAGGAAATGGAACAGGCTAATGAAGAGTTTTCTACAACCGATGTGGTGCTGATACTGGGCGCAAATGACGTGGTAAATCCGGCTGCAAAAACTGATCCTTCTTCTCCTATATATGGTATGCCCATCCTCGATGTGGAGTTGGCAAAGAATGTGATCGTCAACAAGCGTAGTATGAAACCCGGTTATGCCGGTATCGAAAACGATCTTTTCTTTCAACCCAAAACTTCTATGCTTTTTGGGGATGCGAAAAAGGTGTTGCAGGATTTGATAGGGGAAATTAAGAATCTGTAATCAATCCTGTAAACAACCTTAAATATGTATTATGCAAAAAAAATCTTATCTGTTGCCTGTATGGTTTATGCTGGGCATGCTCCTTATAGTTTTGCTTCAGGGAATTCCTCTTTTTAAATTGCTGGCCCGGGCACCGGGTTTAAGAACCGGAAAAGTTTTATTCGTTAGCCTTGTTTTACCAGTTCTTTTTATTATCGAAGCATCCTTTTACTGGGGGCTACGAAAAAGAATATTTCAAAAAAAACGCGTTTGGATTCATATTGGTTTAACGCTGTTTGCTGTTTTTCTTCTGAAAATACTGATGGCTTTAATAATTTCAACTTATAGCCACTTCACATCCAAAGGCCTTTTTCGTTCAGCTGATTTATTAAGTCCGCTGGAGATGTTTATTTTTTGGACGTGTATGATCATTGGTCATATTTATTTTATTCTTGTTCTTGTGGATAGTTATTCAACACGCTATGACGATGTGCCAGACGATATTATTCTTAATGAGGTTTCTTCTTAGTGCAGAGTGCGCAGATATGGGCATGGTATTAGGATAAAATGAAATAAAGTTTGGTTTACCTTAAGTGTTTTTCTGCCAAAAAAAATCCGCCTGAGGATGAATTGTTTTTGGATATTCCGCATTAGATTACAGTTCTATTCCCCCTGTTTGAATTGATTGCCCCCATATTGGATAATGAATATTGAATGATGAATTTTAAATTTTGAAGTTGGAAATTCTACATTCAATATTCGATATTTTTAAAATACAGCACATGAGAAAAGCCATTCTTTCACTTTCAGTGGTATTATTTGTTATTACCGGAGCAAAGGCCCAAAAGATAATGGGCTTTGCCGATTCCAATGCCACCCGGCAACTTACCTGGGAAAAACAATTTGATACGCAGCTTTCTGCTGCCAATATGGACACATGGATGAAATTCCTTACGGCACATCCGCATCATGTAGGCTCACCGCATGATAAGGCAAACGCCGAATATATTGCCGCCCTGTTCAGGCAATGGGGGTACCAAACAGACATTGTAACCTACTATCCATTATTCCCTACACCTAAAACCAGGGTACTTGAATTGTTGGGTAATAAACCTTATAAAGCAAGACTGGAAGAACCGGTGCTGAAGGAAGATAAAACCTCTGGTCAGAAAACAGAACAATTACCTACCTACAATGCCTATTCTGCGGATGGAAATGTTACAGCCGAGCTTGTTTTTGTAAACCGTGGTATACCGGCCGATTATGAAGAGTTGGAGCGGATGGGCGTTGATGTTAAAGGAAAAATAGTAATTGCCAAATATGGTGGTTCCTGGCGGGGTATTAAGCCAAAAGTAGCGGCTGAACATGGCGCGGTGGGCTGCATCATTTATTCAGATCCCGAAGATGATGGCTATGCACGGGGCGATGTATATCCCCAGGGGCCCTTTAGGCGTAGTGATGGGGTACAGCGTGGTTCGGTAATGGATATGCCCGTATATCCCGGCGATCCGCTTACCCCAGGTATCGGGGCCACCAAAGACGCAAAAAGATTAGATCAGTCAGCAGCAACCACCATTATGAAGATCCCGGTGCTGCCAATCTCTTATGAAGATGCGTTACCACTGTTGCAATCGCTTGGTGGAGCTGTAGTGCCTGCCAGTTGGCGGGGAGCTTTACCTATCACGTATCATACGGGTCCGGGTAAAAACAAAGTGCATTTGCAGCTTGCTTTTAACTGGGACCTTAAGCCTTTGTATAATGTAATTGCCACCTTGCCTGGTTCTCAGTTCCCCGATGAATGGGTGATCAGGGGTAACCATCATGATGGCTGGGTGAATGGCGCCGCCGATCCCATTAGCGGGCTGGTGGCTGAGATGGAAGAAGCCCGTGTTATCGGTGACATGGTGAAAAAAGGGTTTCGTAACAAGCGTACGCTTGTATATTGTGCATGGGATGGCGAAGAGCCCGCCTTGCTGGGCTCTACCGAATGGGTAGAAGATCATGCCAGTGAATTACAACAAAAAGCAGTGGCTTATATAAATTCAGATGGCAACGGCCGTGGCTTTATTAGTGCCGGCGGTTCTCATGCACTGGAGCCATTTTTTAATGAAGTGATACATGATGTTATCGATCCGCAAACCGGCGTGCCTTTGAATGAGCGCCTGTATGCAAGAACTTTGATAGATGCGCCGGAAGCGAATCGCACCAAAATAATTGGTAATAAAAGCATGAAGCTGTCTGCGCTGGGTTCGGGGTCAGACTACTCGCCGTTTTTACAGCATCTAGGCATTTCTTCTATGAATCTTGGTTTTGGTGGAGAAGGAAGCGGCGGTGAATACCATTCTATCTTTGATAGCTACGATATGTTCACCCGGTTTAAAGATCCCGGTTTTCATTATGGAGTTGCCCTGTCAAAAACAGCAGGCCGGGTAACGATGCGGTTAGCCAATGCCGATGTTTTGCCGCTTGATTTTAATAGTTTCTATAAAACAGTGGTTGAATATGCTGCCGATATCAAAACAATGACAGATAACATGCGTACCCAGACAGATATTCAAAACCGCATGATCAAAGAAAAATTATTTGACCTTGCTCAGGATCCTACCAAAACTTATCGGGCGCCGGCAATTAAAGAGCCGGTTCCGTATTTAAACTTTAGTGAGCTTGACAATGCCCTGGTTCAGTTAAAGACCAGTGTAGAGGAGTTTCAAAAATTATATGTAAATGCCACCCGGTTGCCATTATCAAAACAAAAACAGCTGAATGCCGTCCTGTATCAAGCTGAAAGATCATTATTGCAAGAAAAGGGGTTGCCGCGCCGTTCCTGGTACAAACATCAGATCTATGCGCCCGGTTATTATACAGGCTATGGCGTAAAAACATTGCCGGGGATACGGGAAGGTATAGAAGAACGTAACTGGCAGGAAGCCCGGGAAAACATTGAAACAGCAACACAAACATTGCAGTTATACACCCAACAGGTGAATGCGGCTATCGCATTGCTGAAATAATGCATTCCATAGGTATTCACACTAAATGCACCTGCTGCGCCGTTATAAGGTCTGCATAAAGGGGGATTGATGTTATTATTCTTGTGTAAAATGTCTAGTTGCCTGTAAAAGAACGCTTTATAGGCATTGCATACGTAGCAGATCTCCCTTATATTAGTGGCAATTAATTGTTAATCGTACTATATGATCACAAAAAGTGCTTATCTCGTAGCCGTTGTTCTATTAATTACCTGCCAAATCAGTAAAGCGCAGGAAGGTGGTAATTCTTTCCAAAAAGTAGATGATTCTGCCGTGGCGAAGCCAAAAAGTAATCTCACATATGAGTACCAGTACCTGAATGACGATCATACTGAGGGGATTGAAAAATCTTTCTCATTCGGAAAGCTGAAGACTGAGATTCATTTTAAAGAAAAAGGCAAGTTCCAGGCTGCCAAATCATACGATACCAAGACCGGCCGGTTAATGAAAACAGATACCATCGTTAACTTTAACAAGCTGGTGGGCACTACCACTACCTATTATGCCAATGGAAATCCCAAAGAAATGGAGCACCGCGACACCAGTGGCGCCGTTGACCGCTACAGTGCCTATTTTGAAAATGGTAATAAAAGGATCTTTATCAATTACAAAGGTGGCAAACGGAATGGTTTAATGACTGAATATAACCCGAATGGTACGGTGAAAGAGACCGGGGTTTATGTAAACGATAAACGGGAAGGAGTGTTCAAGTTTTATGATGTGCGCGGTCAATTACTGATGTCAAGAAAATTCAAGGCCGACAAAGTGATGAAATAGTCATGTAACGAAATATTTCTATAGCGAAAAGCCGGGTTTAAAGCATCCGGCTTTTTGTATTTGTAGAATTGCTGATTTTGAGATTTCGGGATTTTGTGATTTGAAATCCCAAAATCTCAAAATTCGAAATCCCTAAATATCTTCATAGTTTTGCGGGGTGCAACTTCCTCAACAACTTCTTGAATCATTAACCGGTATCGCAGGCTTCAATAAAGAAGCGTTTGTACAGGTGCATGAAAGCGGCGAACAGGTTACTTCCCTCCGGTTAAATCCAGGTAAATTGGCCAGGGTGAATGCCCGCCCGCCGGAACAGGGTGAATGGTCCAAAAGCGATCCGCCTTTCGCAATCGAGCATATAGCTATAGCGCTCAACCCATTGGCAAAGATCCCCTGGTCGTCGTACGGCTATTACCTGCCCGAACGGCCCGCTTTTATTTTTGACCCTTTAATACACGCCGGAGCGTATTATGTACAGGAAGCATCCAGTATGTTCCTGGAGCAGGCGCTTATACAAACAACAGATGTTAGCGAGCCATTGCGGGTTCTGGATCTTTGTGCGGCGCCTGGCGGAAAATCAACGTTATTACAATCGCTCATCAGCCCGGATAGTTTACTGGTAAGTAATGAAGTGATCAAATCAAGGGCTGCTATACTCGAAGAAAATACCATAAAATGGGGCGGGGCCAATGTCATTGTTACCAATGCCGACCCAACCACCTTTGCCAGGCTGGAAAACTTTTTTGATGTTATTGTTATTGATGCGCCCTGTTCGGGTTCTGGTTTATTCAGGCGTGAGCGGGAAGCCATCGGGGAGTGGAGTGAACAGAATGTGCAGCTGTGCTATCAGCGGCAGCAACGCATTCTGGCTGATGTTTTCCCTGCATTAAAGGAGGGCGGCGTGCTGATCTATTCTACCTGCTCGTATTCAAAAGAAGAAGATGAGAGCATCGGAGACTGGCTCATGGATACGTTTACTGTTGACAGTTTGCCACTGACCGTACCTGCTGCCTGGGGTATTGTTGAAACGCAATCTGATAAACACCAGGCATACGGATATCGCTTTTTCCCTTATAAAATAAAAGGCGAAGGTTTTTTTATAAGCTGTTTTCGCAAGCAGGAGGGCGGCGCCAGTTCCGTAAAACCGCCTAAAAAATCATTGCTGCAAAAAGCATCAAAGAACGAAGCCGGCATCATTCAGCCCTGGTTGCAACCAGGCATACCGGTACAGGCATGGAAGCAGAAAGAGGATTTGTTTGCCTTCCCCATGAGTTTGGAAAAAGATTTGCTCACCATAGTGGAACATGTATATGTGCGCCGGGCAGGAACAGCCCTGGGTAAAATAGCTGGTAATGACCTGGTGCCCGATCACGCATTGGCTGTAAGCACCCTCATCAATAAATCAATTGTTGCAGTATCGTTAAAAAAGGAAGAAGCCATACAATATTTGCGGAAAGATGAAGTTTCCGTATCAACTGCCCATAAAGGATGGACTTTGGTACAATTTGAGCAGTATAACCTGGGATGGATGAAGGTGCTACAGAACAGGATCAACAATTACTACCCCCAGGGCTGGCGGATACTGAAAAGGGCCACCGACAGTGCAAACGAACACATTTAGCCGGCCTGGTATAGTTATCCCCTTTGGCGCTAATTAAAATATATTCTACATCTTTGCACACGAATACGAAATGCATAACCTATGCTGAAGATCAAAGGAGTTTTAATAATCGCATTTATTTTGCTCACACATATTGTGTGGTCGCAATCTGACATGGCAGTGCAGGGTACTTCTCCTGACCTTTACCTGGTGCATACAGTGCAACCTAAAGAAACCTGGTATGCCATAGGCCGTATTTACAATGTTCAAGCGAAAGATATTGCCGCCCTGAGTGGTGTAACAATGGATAAGTTGAACATCGGACAACAATTAAAGGTGCCGCTCATCCCCCAAAATTTTACGCAAGACGGTAAAAAAAATGCGGATGAAATATTTGTTCCGGTATATCATATTGTACAGGAAAAAGAATGGATGTACCGCATTAGCCAGAATCATAATAAAATACCCATTGAAACCCTGGAGAAATGGAATAGTGTGACCAACGGCCAGTTGCAGGCCGGCATGAAGCTGGTAGTAGGATATCTGAAGGTAAAAACGGCACATTCTCCGCTGGCTGCCAGTGGCGTTAAAAAAATAGTGGTACCAACAACTACGCCTGCAAGTACAGCTGCCAAACCAGTTACGGAGGCGCCGGTAGCTAAAACGGAAAAACCGGCTGAAACAAAGCCAGCTGAAACAAAATCTGCCGAGACCAAAATAGCGGAAACCAAAACAGCAGCAGAGACGAAAACGGTAGAACCCAAAGCCGTTGAGGCCAAAAAAGAGGAGTTGAAGAAAGAAGAGCCTAAAAAAGAAGAGGCCAAAAAAGAGATAAGCACACCGCCGCCTGCTGAAGAAAAGACATCTAAAACATCTGCACCGGTTACACAAACCTCCAATGAGGCAAACTATTCCGGATATAAAGGTGGTTATTTCCGTTCAGGTTATAGCGGCGTTGGAAAATCAACAGCTGGTAATGCCGGTATATTCAGAAGCACCAGCGGTTGGAAAGACGGTAAATATTATGCCCTTATGAATAATGTTCCGGTGGGCACTATTGTAAAGATCTCCTATAATTCTACCAATAAAACAATCTATGCCAAGGTACTCGGACAGTTACCTGAGATGCGTGAAAGCGTAGGGCTTACTGTTCGCCTGAGCGATGCCGCTGCCGCCGAATTAGGCGCAGAGATGGGGAAGTTCTACGTTGATGTTACTTATTAAGCGGGTCTCACTCAATACCGGTTTCTATTGTGACTACAGTAGCCAATGTGATAATTAGCTAATGTGATGATGTGATAATGAAATACAGCTGCGCGCCACACGCTGCAAGCTGTAAGCCGAAAGCAAATACGTTTGCCTAAAGCGTTTGGCCTTAGGCTTTCTGCTTTAAGCCTTCGGCCTTGTTTTCACTTCAACATTCGATATTCAACATTCAATATTCGATATTCAACGCCCCTTTAGGGGTTGGGGGTAAACCTGTGTCCCCGTAAGAAATCTTCCACCGTCATCTTCTTCTTCCCTTCCAGTTGCAATTCTATAATGTGAATATAGCCATCGGCGCCGGCGAATTTTAAATAAGTCTTGTTATCTGTTTCAAATGCACCAGCGCTTTTGTTCCAATGGCTATCGGGAGCATGCATTTCCTTTTTCGCCTTATATATTTTCAGCATTTTTTCATGTAAGTAAGTAAATGCTGCAGGGTAGGGCGATAGGCCGCGTATAAGGTTATAGATAGCTGTTACGGACTGGTTCCAGTCAATTTTACACGTTTCGGTGAAGATCTTGGGTGCGTGCCTGAGTGCGTTGTCGGTTGCTGGTTCCCGGTTCCCAGTAACTGGTAACTGGTCAACGCCCTGTTGTGGTTTTTCTATCAAAGTACCGTTCGCGAGCCCTTTTACGGTTTTCACCAGCAACTGTGCGCCAATCTCTTTCATTTTATCGTGTACTTCGCCGGCATTATCATCGTCTCCAATGGGGAAGCTTTCCTGTAACAATATATTACCGGTATCAATTTCATGTTGCAGCTTAAAGGTGGTAACACCAGTTTCTTTTTCTCCATTGATAACGGCCCAGTTAATAGGCGCGGCGCCGCGGTATTGCGGCAATAACGATCCATGTAAATTGATTGTTCCCATCGGTGGCATATTCCATACCACCTCAGGCAACATGCGAAAAGCAACAACTATCTGTAGGTCGGCTTGTAAGCTTTTTAGTGTTTCTAAAAATTCCGGGTCTTTTAATTTCACGGGTTGTAAAACAGGCAACTGCTTTTCAACGGCATATTTCTTCACGGCGCTTTCTGTTAACTTCATACCTCTGCCGGCAGGTTTATCAGGGGCGGTAATTACACCTATAATAGTACAACCAGCCTGTACCAATGCATCCAGGGAAGCAACGGCAAACTCGGGTGTGCCCATGAATATAATGCGAGGTATGTTGGTTGTGTTTTGTGGTTTGTTTTCTTGCATTCGTTGAGCGTTTTCTTACTGGGCCTTTGTGTTTTACAGTGGGTAAATAAATCAACAATCTGATCTCGGGAATATAGACTTTCAGGGTTTGATAATGACGATTTGTTATTTAATTTTTTGTGATTTTGCTACAAATTTCAACAAAAAACTTTTATTTGTCGCCCAAAATTATTCCTGTTACTTTGCAGCCAGGGAATGGGCTTTTTTATCTTCTCGCTTCTGTACATTCATAAGTTACTCGAACACGGCGATGTGGGACGGGAGAGTTGATTTTCCTGATAATTTTTAACACTAAAAAGTTAGTATGCAACAAGTAAAAAGCGGCGATACTGTAAAGGTTCATTATAGTGGCCGTTTAACAGATGGAACAACTTTCGATTCTTCTGCAGGTCGTGAACCACTGCAATTTGAAGTAGGTGGCGGAATGGTAATTGCCGGTTTCGACAATGGTGTTACGGGCATGCAGGTAGGTGATAAAAAGACCATCCAGATACCGGTTGCGGAAGCTTATGGTCCTAAAAATCCTGATATGATCGTTGCATTTCCGGCCACTGAATTTCCGCAGGATATGGAACTGGAAGTAGGCATGCGTTTGAATATGACCAATTCAGAAGGACACGTTATTCCGGTAGTTATTACCGAGATCGGTGAAGAAAATGTGATGCTGGATGCCAATCATCCTTTGGCAGGTGAAGATCTGACTTTCGATATTGAACTGGTTGAGATTGTTCCGGCTCCTTCACGGATCATCATGCCGTAACGCATAACAATAATTACAGGCATACCGGACCTATGTTCCGGGAACACGATACTTTTTTCAGCAGGCAGTTGGGCATTCCGGTAACATCGGGATGACTAACTGCCTGTTTGGATTTTTAGGATAGCAAGTAACTCATTCCAGAATGGTCGCCTCGTATTTCCTACCTCATACTTCCTGCTTCTTCTTCAATTACCCTTAGTAGTTTTCCGATATTGACCTGCCGGATTTTTTTATCTATTTTGTGCGCAACAATTTATATCCTATGATACAAACCGCGAAACGCATTGTTACGTGCGCACTATTTATCTGTTTATTTAATATCGTTCACGCTCAGGACCAAACCGCAACTGTTTCCACGCCAGACCAGCCATTACCAGAGTCAGATTCGGCTATTGCTGCCCACCACGCTTTATATTTTGCCGATAGTTTGGTGAAAGCCAACTTTTATACAGAATGGCCTACCTATTTGAATTTGACCAACCCAACCGCCATCAAGTATTATGGGGGGAAGGAAGCCTTTAAGGAGCATGTGGTCACCATCCACTACCATAATGAACCCAAAACAGAAGAAAAGCCCGAAAAGCTTCAATTGTTACAGATGATGAATGATATTGATACCTGGCAGTGTGTAATTGAAAAAGTACGGTCAACGTTTGATGACGCCCGGGGTAATGTAAAGATCTATAATTACCTGATAGGGGAGTCAACCGACGGTGGCGTTACCTGGAAGTTTATAGATGTGAGCCATAATTCCCTGGTAAACGTTATTTACATTATGCCTTCCATTTTCGGTAACCTGGCCATACCGGAAAGTAAAACCGTATATGTAGACGAAGTGGCTGCGCAGGAAGCAGCAAAGGCAGCGCAACCGGTGGCAAAAAAGAAACCGGTGAAGAAAATATCTAAATAAATCAGGAGATCATAACGAAAGAAAGTCCGAAAGAATAACTTGCCTTGCGGCAGTTTCTTTCGGACTTCTGTTTTATCTGGGTTGAGTTAGTACTTATTTTTTCTTCCCATACCACCAGCCAAGCCATACGCCTATCAATGCCCATCCTACCAGGCTATCAATGAAATAGGCCATCAAATCAAAACCTTTGAACCAGATGTGATTGGTATAAGGAACATTGAAGAAAACGATCATACCCACAAATAACGCCGATATGAATATGGCAGTAAAGTTCAATGCATTCATACGGCTAATGATGGCGCAGAAAAAGCCTACGATCAGCATATCTACGATCAAACCGCGAATCATGTTCGATCCCATATTCATATCCCTGGACTGATGATATTGTACCAGGGCCCAGGGTTTACCGGCCATTGTTTTCATCGCTGCTTCGTGATCTTCCCGGGAGGCATCACGTGGTAGGGATGGGATCATATATTGTCCGTCTTTCTCGATCTGGGTACTTAATGAGCTCATGATAGCATCTTGCTTATCCGTGTACTGGTAAGCGTTGTAATGCAGGTCCAAAACTGTCCATGAAAGAAATTGCCAAATAAATAGAAGAATGCCTCCAACGAGGGCGCCAATGATTAATTTTTTCATAATAGCCAGTGTTAGTTTGTAAAAAGGTAAAAAGATTTATCGAATTTTACAAATATGTTATTGGTTGGCCCTGACCGTTTTGCCATATCTATTTTCGTATACGTTATATAAAAGCAGTACCGTTAGTACAAAAAGGCAGGTAGTGATAAACGATCCCTCCAGGCCAAAAGAACCACCCGTTAGCCACCAGGGGCCATGTAACGCAGGTTGTAATACGCCTTGTAAGGGCAGGCCGCTGACCTCATAACCCAGTACAGGTCCCTGTAAAAAGTTCCAGCTAAAATGAAAACAAATGGCAAACCAGATATTGCGGGTATATATGAAGTTAATGCCCAACACCAGGCCTGCTAATAACAAATTAACAATGGCAACGGATGTTATACCCGGATTACTGACATGGGCTATCGTAAACAGCACGGCCGAAACACCTAATGCGGCCCATTTATTCATCGATTCCATCAGGTTGTTTAAAATATAACCCCTGAACACCATTTCTTCGGTCAATGCAATCAGCACCATTAACACCAGGCCCATAAAAAGATCGCCCGCCTTAAAATGTACATCGGCCCAGTCAAGGTTTTTGGTCGCAAACAGCAACAACGTGCCGGCGCCCAGCAAGGCCACGCCAAGGCAGAAGCCCGTGTATGCATCGGGTTGAAACGATTGCCAGCGAAATCCCAGGCTTCTTACAGACCGGTGATCAATGAATCGGCGGAATATGATTGTTAGTGTAATGGATAAAAGAGCGGTTATGAATAAGGATAGAATGACCGTCTGTAGCAAAAGGTCTGTCTGTGGTGTGGTTGTTTTGGTAGCAATAGCGGGGACGATCACGATCAGGCTGCTGATAAGGCCAGCCAGTATCGAACAGCCAAAAAATGCCAACAGAAGCAATAGTGCGCGCAGCCAGCCTTGTTTAATAAACGGGGACAACGTGGGTGGAGCCATGGGGAAATAAGTTGATCGATATTTGAGTTATATTGCCAAAAATACAGCTTACATGTTTACTAACTATAGTTTTACGGTAAAGGAAAGGTTTTTGCGCTATGTGCAAATTGATACGCAAAGTGATCCGCAATCAACCACCTGCCCGTCTACAGAAAAACAAAAAGACCTGAGTCGTTTACTGGTACAGGAGTTAAAGAGTATTGGTATTACTGATGCGCATCTTGACGATCATGGGTATGTTTATGCTACAATCCCCACCAATAGTGCCAAACAAGTGCCTGTTATTTGTTTTTGTTCGCATGTTGATACCGCGCCTGATTGTACCGGCCAGGGTGTAAAACCGTTGGTGCATACCAACTACGATGGCGGTAACATCGTATTACCTGATGATCCCACGCAGGTGATTACGCCCGACGATCATCCGTATTTACTTAAAAAAAAGGGCGAGGATATTATTACTGCATCCGGAACTACCTTGCTGGGCGCAGATGATAAAGCTGGTGTAGCCGTTATCATGGATATGGCTAGTTATTTTATGTCGAATCCCGGCGTACCTCATGGCACTATAAAAATTCTATTTACGCCCGATGAAGAAATAGGTCGCGGTGTAGATAAAGCCGACCTTCAACACCTGGGCGCTCAGTTTGCCTATACGCTCGATGCGGGCGAACGCGGTGCTTATGAAGATGAAACTTTTTCAGCCGATGGCGTCACCATTACCTTTCATGGCGTAAGTGCACACCCCGGCTATGCAAAAGATAAACTGGTAAATGCCATGAAGGTGGCGGGTGCTTTTTTAGAAACATTACCTAAGGACACGTTATCGCCCGAAACAACGGATAAACGCAATGGCTTTGTGCATCCTGTGCGTATCAATGGCATTGCTGAGAAAGTAACCCTGGAATTTATCATTCGCGATTTTATCACGGCAAAGCTGGCTGAGTATGAAGGGCTGTTAAAGGAGAAGCTGGCGGCTACGTTACAGCGCTTTCCCGGCGCCAAAGCCGATTTTGAAGTGCGGGAACAATACCGAAATATGAAGGAAGTGCTGGATAAACACCCGCAGGTATCGGCGTATGCTAAAGAAGCGATAGTGCGCGCAGGCGTGCCAGTGATTGAAATGAGCGCCCGTGGCGGAACGGATGGGTCACGTTTGTCGTTTATGGGTTTGCCCTGTCCTAATGTCTTTACCGGTGAAATGGCTTTTCATGGCAAGCATGAATATGTGAGCGTGCAGGATATGCAAAAGAGTGTGGAGACCATTGTTCATCTGGCTTGTATTTGGGAAGAGAAAGCGTAATGTGATAATGTGATAATTTGCTAATGTGATAATGGAATACAGAAAGAGGGGGTTGAAGAAGGAATTAGTAATTGGGGGTGATAATTCTGAGTTTTGGGTATTTTCTTTTTGGTT
>DASUVL010000582.1:0-4324 GCA_036379015.1 Niastella sp. | reverse complement strand
TAGGGATCGAACCGGTCGCGGCCCGTGAGCAACAGGTTAATGATAATCCAGATAAATAATACTGCTGCAAACCAGGTGATGAATTTCCAGCTGCCACCAAAGCGGGCTACTCGGTCGGCCAGGCGTTGACCCAGGGTAAGTTGTTCATTCTGCGGCTGGCTGATGTTCTGCAATAACAGCTTTTCCTGTTCTATCGACTGCAACACGATCTCATTCATTTTTTTCAGGTGAGCGTTTTCTGTATCCAGCAGTTCGTTGATGTATTTTGCTTTTGATGTATACATAGTGTAAAGTTGATAAGTTAATAAGGTGAAAGGTTGACCAGGTAGGCGAGCCTCCGCCGGCTGGCGGACGCGCCACTCATATCATAAAATTATATGACCTGATCTATTTGACAAAGATGAGCTTTATCACCCCCTTGTTGAATGGCATGCTTTATTTGCTTAATACAACCTTGTAAGGGCTGTCTGCTGTTTTTACTGTTCCAGTGCGTTTCAGTACGCCCCAGCCCTGTAATTCGCCTTTAACGGCTTTAAGAAAGGCTTTAAACAATACTGCCAGCATCAACCAACGGTAAATGAACCGTTGTGGCAATAACCACAATAAGCGGGATTTCTTTTCTTTTTCAAGATGGAACGCCAAAACCGAAACGGCCGCATCGACAAGCATGAACAAGCCATAATATATCAATATATGTCCGGCATTGCCGGTCAATATGCCTATGAGCATAAAGAAATCGGCTACGGGGGCAAAGGCCGGTATAATGAACTGGAACAGCAGGATGTTGGGGAATGCCGCCCAGCCCAGGCCTTTCTGTTTTTTATTGAACAACATGTCGCGATGTTTCCAGAAAGTTTGCATCACCCCAAAGCTCCAGCGAAACCGTTGTTTAATGAACATCCTTACCGATTCAGGCGCCTCGGTAAATGCCAGTGCTTCCTGTTCATTCGCAATGATATATCCTTGCTTAAGTATACGAACCGACAGATCGCAATCTTCCGCCAGCGTATCTGTTGTGAAACCGCCCGCTTCCTCAATGGCTTTTTTTCGAAAAGCGCCAATTGCGCCAGGAACTACCGTGATGCCATTGAGCCAGGCAAATGCTTTACGGTCGAAGTTCTGGCTGGTGATGTATTCAATAGATTGCCAGCGGGTAAGCAGGTTGACAGTATTGCCCACTTTCACATTACCCGCTACGGCGCCAATGGCCTGCCCCTGGGCAACAAAATGCCGCATCAGTTTGGGAATGGCATCGGGATGCAGGTGCGTATCGGCATCAATACATACAACGTATTCCGCTTTAGATCCTTTAATGCCAAAGTTTAAAGCCGATGCTTTGCCTCCGTTGGGTTTGGTAAGTACCTTAACCCGGGAATGGTTACGAAAGGCATTGTATACTTTTTCGTAGGTGCCGTCTTTGCTTCCGTCATCTACAAAAATGATCTCGGTATTGGGCCAGTTCGTCTTTAGTAAATTGTTTAATGAATCAACCGCATTCACTGCTTCGTTATAGGCCGGTACAATAACTGATACCAATGGATATTGCGTAACCGGCGCCCATACCGTGTTTTGCTCTTTACGGCGTTGCCGCAAGGCCAGGTACGCCATAAATCCCAACCGGGCTATTGATAATGCAATGAACAGTATGAATAGAATGAATAACAACTTCCCGGCCCAATATCCTGATTCGGCCAGCACATAATTAAATTGCACCAGGTAATAACCTTTGCCTTTGGGTACGGCGGGCATCAGCTCGGCTTTTTGTTTTCCAAGTAAGTCAGATATAGTTGTGAATTGATAACCTTGTTTCTTAAAATAACTGATAATGCGGGGCAATGCGGCAATGGTGGCACTACGTGAATCGCCACCGGCATCGTGTAGCAGTATAACGTTACCGCTTAATCCGGCATCGGTCAGTTCCTGTTTGCGCCGGATGGTCCTTGTTACAATACTATCGGCTGAAACACCAGGTTCCCAGTCGAGAGGGTCTATTGATTCACCTACATCGAGGTAATTTTTTGTACGGGCAATGGCAACTGGTAACAGTTCATCCATTTTCTCGGGTTCAAAATCTGCATTGTAAGGAGCCCGGAATAAAATAGTAGAGTGACCGGTTATGCATTCCAGTAACAGGCGGGTGCTTTCCATTTCCAGTAAGGCGCGCTTGGGCGATATTTCGGCAATGTTAGGATGGGTGAATGTGTGATTGCCCAGTTCAAACCCTTCGCGGTACTGGCGTTTTATAATGGGAATGTTCTTTTCGGCATTGATGCCCACTACAAAAAATGCGGCCGGCACGTGTTCTTTTTTTAGGATATCAAGCACTTTGGGCGTCCAGGTGGGGTCGGGGCCATCATCAAAGGTCAGCACCAGCTTCTTGGGATCGGCCTGTCCGTATTTCTTCACTACGAACATACTGGGCAGGCTATCGTAGTGTTCTTCACTGATCAGCATATCGGTGCTGTCTATCTCAGGCCTTATGTGGCCGTTGACCGGGGTCGACAAAATATCCAGCACTTCCCCTTCCCCTATATAATCCACATCATTGCTCGATGGTACGGTGGTAATATTTTTAAAGTCGAAAGATGCCAGAGTTGCCTTTTGCATATCCCGGTTATAAAATTTCCAGATGCGGCTGTCCTCACTGCCCAGGCGCCACAAGGCCGCACCGGCCAATCCATATTCGGTGGCAAACCGCAGGCTGTTAAAGGTGGTAGCGGCATCCATGAAGTATACTTCATGCGGTTTATCGTCATCGTCGTAATAACTATAATGCAGGTTATACGAGTTGTTGTCAAAGTCAATATTGCCTTCCGACTCCCGGGCTGTTGTAAGCGCCTGTTGGTAGGTGATGGTTGTTGCCGGGCCATGTTGAGGCCAGTCGTACCCATATGCTGCCAGCGACAACACCAGTTTGTTCGAGGGGATCTTGCGGGCCACTTTATCAACGGCAGCTTCAATCCACTGCTGGTGTGCAATAGGGCCAGGACCCGTGCTCTCCGCATGTTGATCATAGGCCATTAAAAAAATGTAATCGTTGTATTTTGCCAGTTGCTCATAATTGTAATCGCTGTTAAAGGGCGCAATGTCCTGCGTTACCAGCAACCCTTTTTCGTGCAGCCGGGTATACAATTCTTTTTGAAAAGCAATTAATGGTTCATCTGTTTTTTCCTGCAGTTCTTCCAGGTCAACATTCACCCCAATGAATTGGTTCTTTTGTAAAATGTTTATAACGTCATTAATCAATCGTTCTTTCTTCTGCGGGTTTGTCAGGATGCGGTGTACCGGTTCTCCCAAAAACGATGTTTTATAATTGTTCGACAGGATAGGCATGATGGGCACCCCGCTTTTTTTCATAACGGCCAGGGCCCGTTCGTCTACCTGCGTATAAATGGTATCGGCTTTTGGGTCAATAAACATCCACTCGGGTATCACCAGGTTGAGTTGCGAAATATTCCGTTGCAGGGAGAAAAAGGATTGCGGGTCCCAGGCTACATAAAAAGCAGAGCGAATACCACCCGGAAACCGGTTGAATGGTTCTGCAATCGCTCCGGATGCTGGTGGCAAGCTGGTTGGGGTAGAAGTACAATGCCGGGCCGCTTTGCTTTCTTTCGCGGCAATATATTTTTGAAAACCCGGTGCCAGTTGCTTTACCGGGAATGGAGTGCTATCCTCGGGCTGCCATTTCGTTAACTGGGTAACATGATCGTTTAACCGGGGCAGTGCAGGTGTGTACACCTGTTGCAGGGCAACTATCAATACGGTTACAGATACAATGACTGCCAGTAAAACAAAACCGCCGATCCATTTAAAGCGGTTCCACCGGGTTGTAGATGTTGTTTGGAAAATTTGCATACATGTCGGTTTAACCCTTTCACTCTTCGACTTGCGCCTCCGTGCTCCGACGCTGAAGCTTTGGCGCAAGCGTCTAAAGCTTCAGCGACACGCGGACGCTCAGAGCAGCTCAGGGTGGGTGATTCGTCCATTACGAACCTTATGAATGCAAAGTTGGTGCGATGATACATGGCGGGCGGTTAAAGGGTGGTTAAGTAGGGTGTTGTAAGTTAACTGGTGGTTAAGGGGACGTAATGAAGGCGTGGTGAATAATTGAAACCTTCGTGATTATAGGTTTATGAAGTAGGAGGTAAGAAGAAGGAAGTAAGAAGTAGGAAGAGTTCTTATTTCAAAGCTCATGCATAAATGCAGGCTTTAAAAAATCAGGTGGGTTAAAAAATGTAAGGAAATCTCAAAATTCATGAGCTTCTTACCTCGTACCTCATACTTCTTACTTCAGTTCCCTACAAACAAAAAGCCCTCCGGAAAA
>DASUVL010000581.1:0-4516 GCA_036379015.1 Niastella sp. | reverse complement strand
GCTGCACGGTAAAGTTTTCTGTGGCAAAATGATCTGTTACCCGTTTTATCCAGTCCGACTCATCGTGCTTAAAACCCGGAAATATCGCAGAAAAGGTTTTGTATTGCCGGGGCGCAGTGCCCAGAATACTGGCCAGTACGCACGAACTATCGAGCCCGCCGCTTACAGATGTGCCTATGGGCACGTCGCTTCGCAATCTTCTTTGTACCGATTGGTTGAACAGACAATTAAACTGCGTGGTAATTTTTTGCCCGGTCATCGTTTCGTCAATAAAATCAACGTCTATATTCCAGTACAACGAGCGGGTAATGCGGCGTTCGGGTAAATGATATAATATAAAAGAACGGGCGGGCAGTTTATTAATACCGGCATAAAAAGTTTCTTCGGCGTTGGCTGGGTTCTGGGTATAACCCAGCGTGAAATAATTGAAGAACATTTTTTCATTGAACTGTTTTTCAATGCCCGCTGCCCATAATGCTTTCATTTCACTGGCAAATACAAACTGGTTATCGTCGAAATAATAATAAAATGGTTTTTCCCCAAACCGGTCCCTTGCTGCAAACAAGGTTTGTTCCTGTTCGTCCCAAATGGCAAAGGCAAACATACCATCAAAGTATTGCAGACAATCGGTTTGATAGCAATCATATGCTGCCAGTATTACCTCGGTATCGGATTGACTGCAAAAGGCATATCCTTTTTGCAGTAATATTTCTTTTACTTCAAGGTAATTGTAAATTTCTCCGTTGTGAATAATGGTATACCGGTTCAAATAATGCATGGGTTGCGCACCGGTTGCGCTCAGATCAATGATGGATAAACGGCGGTGGCCAAAGCCGGTGGCATTGTTGTCATTAATCCAATGTCCCTCCCCATCGGGTCCGCGATGAGCCAAAGCTCCGGTCATCTTTTTCAGGCGATGGACAGATAATAGATCAGTCTGATTGGTTATAATTCCCGCAATGCCACACATAGCAACAAGATAACAGGGAAAAAGGAAAATACAAAGAAGTTGCCCACGCTTACCAGGTTATGGGAAGGCTCGCCTTTGCGCTGTCCCATTCCATAATTAATTGCATGCCCTTACCGGCTTTTTCAAATTCCATGGTAAAAAGCTCATAAGGAAAACGCGTTTTGGCAACAGGGATGTCGAACTTATACTGATCTTTAGTAGAATCGATCTTTAAACCCCATGTATACAGGTCATCATTCAGCACCAGCGTCCAGGTGTTTTCCTGGGGAATACAATAAATAACATAGCGACCTTTCGAGACTTTTTTGTTGTTGATGGTAACATCCTTAAAAAACTCAATTTCCGAAGCCTCATTAGCGCCCAGTCGCCAAACTGAGCCATATTTTACGAGGTCACCAAAAACGGTCCGGTTATTTTTTTGCGGTCTGCTGTAAATTACCCGGGCAATCAATGGTTCGGTCAAATTGCCGGCCATTTTTAATTTCGGGTAGTCAACCGGATAGTAGCTCATATCCATAGGTGACTTATCCAGCCCTGGCTGAAGGTCTTTTTCAGCGGGTTTATTGGTAGTAACTGTCGGCGTAATTGTTACTGTGTTATTGCCTGAGGAAGTATTTTGATCGCATCCTGTCAAAACGCCCAACATAAATATTAAACAGCAAAGCTTGATAAGATACCTGGTTTGGTACATGATTTTATTTTATAAAGGTGATCGGCAAAGTGGCTTTCACATTATCCCAGGCCATTATCATATTAGCTCCGGAATCGGTTTTATCGAATAAAAGGGTAAAAGCTTCAATTGGTTCCTGTTGTTTTTCCAGCTTTAGATTTGTGCGCAGCACATCTTTTTTATCATCATATTGAAAAGCGCCCCAAATATCGGTTTCTCTGTTAAAGATAAGCGTCCATTTATCCTGAAAAGGAATGGCATACAAACTGTACCGGCCTTTTTTCAGCCGGGTATTATCAATTTTTACATCTTTATACAATTCAATTTCAGTGGCTTCGTTAGCACCCAGGCGCCAGATCTTGCCATATTCGATCAGTTCACCGAATACACTCCGGCCATTTTTTTGCGGCCGGCTGTATAAAACCCGGGCAAGCAGGGGTTCTGGGGCTTTATTCTGGATCTTCAGAATTGGGAAATTTGCCGGAAAATAGCTCATATCCATAGGCGATTTATCCAATGCAGGCACCTTAAACTGTGCTGCTGCTGTTGCGCTTATTACAGTTAATCCAAGAAATAAAACCACCAACTGCTTCATCATCGTATTTTTTAATGGTTAAGACGTTTTTATTCAGGCGATGCGTTGTATGCCTATCTGCATTCCTTTTGAAGTGTGTTACATCCCCCTGTTTTGTAATTAATCGGCAAAAATATAAGATAGAGAGATTCCCTGCTAACACTTCTTCTATTCATTAAACGATTTGGATAAAAAAATTCCTGCGGGTTAAGTAATTTTTAAAAAGATTTTAATTGGAAGGAGGGCGCCTTTGTGCCTTTTTATAATTTTTGCAATGTATTAAACGCATACTGGTGCAGGGCCGGAAAGAAATCAGCGTAGTATTGCTGTAACTTACTATAGTTTTCTTCAAACAATTTAAAGGCGGTCTCGCTTTCCGATAAATAGGCAGCCCGGTGAACCACACCGGCAAAGCTTCGTTCTATGCCCGACCGGTTGCGGTAATTATACAGCCAGTTTTGTTGTTTCATGTACGGAAACATTTTCCTGAAGGGTTCGGGAAAAACTTCCAGGTATTTCTCCAGCGATTCATACACCTCTTGTGAGAAGGCCGATAAAGAATCGTCGGTAAACTGCTGCCAGTCATTTGCCAGAAAATGATCATAGCTTACATCTATAAAGGCGGCGCTGTATAAACGGTAATGGGGTTTAAAGATGTTTTTTGCTTCCCTGTTCGCGGCATGTTCATCGGTAAAGGAATCGATAGCCCGGTGTAATACAATGCCTTTACGTATTTCTTCGGGATAGAGATTGACCTGTTTTCCTTTCACAAAATCGCTAATGAGGTTGCCGACAAGTACAGCCGGCTGATTGAATGATAAATATGCGTGCGCCAGGTAATTCAAAGGTTGATTGTTATTATGACAATATAACGTATTACGTCGGGTTTAAGTAGAAAAATGGGAAAAAAGAATTAATAAAAATGCAGCTTTTAAGGCTATTGGTTTCCATAACTACATTTTAACGATCACTTAACCCTGTTTTAGGAAATATTTAAGCAATTTTCTGCAACCCTTTACCAGACTGCATTGCATCGGTTTTCGTAACAATCTGATCCGCGTGTTGTTTAACATGGCTTAACAAAGCATGCCATTAGTCATAAATTTCTTCACAGTAGTGTAACCTCTTCTATTTTTGTGTCGACTAATCAATAGTGAACAGATTAGTTAAGTTTAAAAAAGTATAGCCATGAAAAGTTTTTTTGCTTCGCGTACAGGATTGATTCGTATAACCAGTTCTGTTGCACAATGCACAATACAGGAGTGATGTAGCTAATAAAAATATTCTTCCCGTACCTGTAACAATTTTCAATTAGCAGCTACATATAATTCATACCGCTTAGAACATTCATTAAATATTAAAAGTAAACGGGCATTGATATCCAAATAGCCAGGATGTTTCGCATGCCCATATTTCATCAGCATCAAGTAAAAAATAGCATCATGAAAAACAAAATCCTCATTGCCGTATTTGTATTTATAACCGGCATCAGTAGTGCCTTTGCCAATGGTAAAGGAGAAGTAAATGACAAGATCATTAAAACCTTTCAGAAAGAATTTGCCGGTGCGCAAAACGTACAATGGGTAACTACAAAAGAGTTTGTAAAAGCCACCTTTACATTGAACGAACAGGTTGTATATGCGTATTATTCAACTGATGGCAATTTGTTGGGTGTAACCCGTAACATTCTTTCGGGTCAGCTACCTATTAACCTGCTCACGGATCTAAAGAAAAATTATAACAATTACTGGGTTACCGATCTTTTTGAAATGGCCACCAAAGGCGAGAATATGTACTACCTGACGCTCGAGAACAGTGATCACAAGCTCGTACTAAAATCAAATGGAACCACTGGCTGGGAAGTATTTAGTAAAGAAAGGAAACAATTAGTAAAATAAAGGTTTTTCTTATAGTTGGTTTTAGTTGGAAAGAAAAGGCTTCCCGATTCATCGGGAGGCCTTGTTTTGTGCGAAGTAGGAGGTATGAGATAAGAAGTAGGAGGTAAGAAATAGGAAATACGAAATACAGGGTCTTCTTACTTCCTACCTCTTACTTCATACTTCATATATATTCCAGCGCAAATAGATCATTTTTTTGTCAATTGCCCGTTGCCAATTGCCCATTGCTAATTGTGCCCCGTTTCCCTACCTTTGCCGCCACATAAAAAACTGATCATGAGCAAAGGACCCATTTCGCAATTTATTCAACATCACTACCGGCATTTTAATGCGGCAGCCCTGGTGGATGCGGCTAAAGGGTATGAAACCCATTTATTGGAAGGGGGAAAAATGATGGTTACACT
>DASUVL010000580.1:0-9263 GCA_036379015.1 Niastella sp. | reverse complement strand
GCCTGTTTTACCAGGTTAATGATATTCGATAAAACAGAGTCTTTGGCTTCGGTAGTGACCTGGGCTTTCAAAATACCATCAATAACTATACTGCCACCGATCAGCTTGTCTTTTCCTTTTTTGGTAATAGGTAAGCTTTCGCCGGTAATAATAGATTCATTTACAGTTGCATCACCCGATAATATTTTGCAATCGGCCGGTACCTGTTCCCCGCTTTTTATAAGTATGAGGTCGCCGCTACGCAGTTGTGTATTTTCTATGGGAAAAATTATTTCCTGGTGATGTTCATCAAAGGCGATCATATTGGCCATCACCTTTTGTGATTTGGCCAGGCTGTTCAATGCCCGCTGGGTCGATTGTATGGAAGCGTCTTCCAGAAAGTTACCCAGAAATACCAGGGTAATGATAGATGCAGTGGTTTCAAAAAAAAGATACGCAGGGCCCAGGTTCAACAGGGCGCCTGTTAAGCTATATACAAATGCGGCGGTGGCTCCAATGGCTACCAGCACATTCATATTGGGCATACGGTTGCGAATGCTTTTGATAGCACTGCGACCGAAAAAGTCCATACCCACCACATAAACAGGCAAACAAAGGCCCAGCTGTACCCATGGGTTCATGAGCCAGTGAATATGTATCCACTTGTCGAACATATGGAGCATCAGGGGTATGGTAAATACCAGGCAGAATAAGAAGCGTTGTTTATGGTTAGCAAATATCTTTTTGCCGCGTTTGGGAGCCTGGGTTTCATCGCTTTCAACAGTATAGCCCAGCGATTCAATGCCTTTTATGACCTGTAGTTCATTTTTGCCATTGATGTCAAAGCTTACTTCACCCCCCATCAGGTTTACCTTCACATTGTTCATTCCTTCATTGGTGAGGTATTGCTGAAGGGTCAGCGCACAATTTGAGCAAGTCATACCATCTACTTTCCAATTCACTTTTTTCATGTTCATCAATGGGGTTGAGTGTTTGCAAATTTACCGCTCCATGGGTATATGTTTCCGGCATAAAAGCAATAATATGTCCACCGGGTTGCAATTTTAACTTAAATCTGTCTTTCCGCCCTATGATATTATCTTTGCACTTTTATGCAATTGCAATGTACAATAGATAATATCAGGCAAACGGCACGCCGTTTTTGGGAACTTGTTGATGGGCGTAAGGTCATTGCCTTTTATGGCCCCATGGGCGCCGGCAAAACTACCTTTATTCATGCATTGTGTGATGAAAAAGGGGTAACAAGTACGGTGGGGAGTCCTACTTTTTCTATAATAAATGAATATACATACCCGGGCGGCAAGCTCTTTCATATTGACCTGTACCGGTTGAAAGATGAAGAAGAAGCTGTACGGGCGGGTGTGGAGGATTGCCTGTATTCAGGCGATTTATGCCTGGTAGAATGGCCCGGCCGTGCAGAAGCGATTTTGCCGGAGGATGTTGCCAAAGTGGAGATCCAGGTGGTGGACAAGGATACCCGCATTATTCGGGTGTCCGAGGTCTGAAGTCTGAGGTCAGAAGTCAGAAGGAAGAGGTCTGAAGGAAGAGACTGGGAGTCTCTAAAGAAAGCGTTAGAAACAGAAGTATGAGGTAATGGTATACTTATAATGGTAAAAAAGTCAGGGTCTTCTGACTTCCTACTTCCTACCTCCGACTTCGGATTTAATTTGTAACTTGTGGCCCCGATAATGGGGGTAAAATCATTTACTGCTACATGTCCCAGCAAAAGCCGATTATCAGCACTTCTTTTAGTTACGAAACACTTCAGGAAACTCTGGATATTAAACCCAAAGGGGCACAATTGCATATTGGCATACCTAAGGAAACTGCGTTCCAGGAAAACCGCATATCGCTGACTCCCGAAGCAGTGGGGGTATTGGTCAGTAACGGTCATAATGTCGTTATTGAGCACAATGCCGGGGAAGCTGCTCATTTTCGCGATCGCGATTACAGCGAGGCCGGTGCCAAAATCGTATATGATAAAGCGGCTGTATATAAAGCGCCGATACTGGTAAAAAGCGCCCCGGTGGTAGAAGAGGATATGCCTCATCTGCAGTTAAACCAGGTGATCATTTCGCCCATCCATTTATCGGCCATGAAGGCGGAGTTTCTCCAGAAGATGATGGAAAAGCGCATTACGGCCATTTCTTTCGAAAACCTCAAAGATGATAGTGATAGTTTACCCATTGTACGCAGCATGAGCGAAATAGCCGGAAGCGCGGTTATGCTCATTGCAGCACAATACCTGGGTTCGGCCAATCATGGAAAGGGCGTATTGCTGGGTGGTATATCGGGCATTCCCCCTACCAAAGTAATTATTCTGGGTGCCGGTATCGTGGGTGAGTTTGCAGCCCGTGCTGCCCTGGCATTAGGCGCCTCGGTTAAAGTATTTGACAATAGTGTATACCGCCTTAAGCGGTTACAAAATAATATCGGCCAGCGTATGTGGACCTCCGTCATGGAACCCCGCATTCTGTCCAAACAATTGAAGACATGTGAAGTGGCTGTAGGTGCCCTGGGCTCGCAGAGCGGCCGCACACCGGTAGTGGTTACTGAAGAAATGGTAAGTAATATGCGGCCTGGAAGTGTGATCATTGATGTTAGTATTGACCGCGGCGGTTGTTTTGAAACTTCAGAGATCACCAGTCACGAACAACCGATATTCATGAAGTATGGAGTGATACACTATTGTGTACCAAATATTCCATCGGGGTTTGCACGCACAGCTTCTCAGGCTATCAGCAATGTATTGATGCCTTTATTGCTGGAAGCAGGGGAGGAAGGTGGTTTTGAAAACCTTGTGTGGCATAAGGTACACCTGCGTAGCGGGATTTATCTTTTTAAAGGAGCACTAACTAATTTTCACTTAAGCCAACGCTTCGACTTAAAATATACCGACCTTAATTTATTGATTGCAAGCCAGCGCTAGAAAGGGTTGCATGTAATGAAAAAAATATTATTCATTACCGTACAGCAATAAAATTGTCATATATACGATTAATAGCTGCGAGAACTTTAATGTTTGACGCGCATTTTTATTATTGATAATATTCCATTAATAAATGCGCCGGAGATTTGACTTTAACAAGTTTCCGATTACTTTTGTGAATTCCCCAATTAACAATTGCCGGCCTTTTTTATTAGTAAAGAAAACGTAGATTTTCGTAATAAAATGACGTTTTTCACGTTTTCTATGGCCCAAAAGTTGCTAATTGGATTCAAATACCTGTTATGAAGACAAGGCCCTATTTGTTGATAGTACTCTGCATTTTGATTAGTGAAATCACTTCTTTTGCCCAAGGATCTGTTCCGCCTTTATCGGGCTGGGACATGGATGAGAAAGGTGGCAGCTATATCTTTAAACCCGGAAAAATAACCGGTGAAACCAAAGAATTTGTATATGAAATAATGCCTGTTGCAAAAAGCGAAGGACAATCTGTAGAAGATTGGTTTAGCAGTGCCATCGATAAGGATATGCAGCAGTCAGGGTTTACATTACCTGCAACTTCAGGCAAGAAGAACATTACTACCAATCAAACTATTTTCTCTTTCTCTACTGAGCTAACAGATAAAAAAGGCAGAGCCTGGTATGCAACCTATGTTGGTTACCAGGCAGGGGGCAGCGAAAACCGCATGGCCCGCGTATTAAGTTCTCCTGATGTAAAATATTATGCAACGAATATGCGCCCAGTTGCCGACCATTTTGGCCTATTGGCAAAACAGGATGCATCTGCAGCTGCTGCCGGCAAGCTGACCAAAACAACGCCTACACATACAAGACAGGAGTCAAAGTCAAATAATAGCCACAGTGAAGTTGTTCCTGAAAAGGGATTGAGATCACAGGAAATTAATGGTATTTTAATTCACCTTGAGTATAATACCACCGCTGATGGTAAAATGATACGGGTTTATAAACCATATCTCGTTTTGAATGATGGAAGTATATATAGCGAGCCGGTTTTAAGTCCTTATAGTTTGGATGTTACCCAGTCGAAACAAAAAGAACCTAAAAGATGGGGAACCTGGAAGTTGAAGAACAACTCTTTTATGGTTGACTGGACAGCCCGCAATGAATCGGAAAAATGGTTTAAGAACTGGTTTTGGGCTACCCCTTCTCAGAAAGAAGAGAAACTGGAAGGATCATTTATAACGGTGAACGGAGCCGAAAACGAGGCCCTCACAAGTACCGAGAAAGCAGCAGGATCTAAATATATTTCATTCAATAATTCAGGTCAGTTTACATTGTCGGTGTCCCCATATAATAACGGCAATGGAACCGTGCCTGCTTCAGAGTTTGCCAAAAGAAATGAGGCTGGTACATATACCCTCAATGATTACTCTATGGAGCTGCGCTTTAATAACGGAACCGTTATTCGCCGCATATTTTATTTTTACCTGCCGGGTAAAACCCATTTTGGGATAGGCAATTCGGTTTATGTGCCTAAGCAATCGGCTGAAGCCGGTAACGGCAACTAACCGTCTTCGCTCCCTGCTCAGTTTACTGAACTGATTGAACCACGGCATCTATTACCATAATTATTTACAGGTATATACACATGTTTAAAACTTTTCTACGGAAAAGTTTTAAACATGTGACTAATTTTTAGGCTGCATGAACCTCCTTTCTTTTCTGTGGCCCGAAAATTGACTATTGCCTATAAATAGCCTACCATGAAAATTGCGCTCCTGGTTATCAGCCTGATCCTGGGTTTGGGTATTCCCACCATTTTTGCTCAAACACCTGTTCAGCCTATGTTGGGCTGGAGAATGGAAGAAAATAAAGGGCGCTTTGTTTTTAAACCCACCGCTGTTTTTAGTGACGAAAGTAAAGAGTTTTCATATGAGGTAATGCCGCTCGAAAGAGCCGACGGTAGGAGTTTTGATGAGTGGTTTACCGGTTCTATTGATAAGAATATGCGGATTTCGGGTTTTTCGATGCCAAAAAGCAAAGACAAAAAGAATATCAGTTACAGCACGCTTTCTTCTTTTTCTGGAAAAATAACCGATAAAGCCGGCAAAATATGGTATGTGGCTTATATGGCCTACCGTACCAGTAACCAGCAGTACAGGATGGCGAAACTGTTTAGCTCACCCGATATCTCCTATTACACCAATTGCATGAAATCGGCCGCCATGCATTTTGGAAAACTCGCAAAACAGGAAGGTGCCTTTGAAACAACCGGTCTGCTTGATATAGCAAAAAACAATGCTCCGATGCCGGTTACGCCACCCACTGTTATTGAAAGGGCTCCGGCTCCACGCAGTACCATGGTAAATTCTGATAATGTAACCGGGCCGGTAAAAGGATTAAAGGCAACCGAAATAAAAGGAATAGTAATAAACCTGGAATATAGTTATGGGGTAGGTGGTGCCGTTATCAGTGAGTATACGCCTTATCTTTTACTGAATGATGGCAGTTTGTATAGCAACCCGGTTGCCAGTCCCTATGAATTTGATGTTGCGCTTTCAAAACAAAGAGAACCCAAAAAATGGGGCACCTGGAAAATAAGCGGCAGTGCTATCAATGTTAACTGGCCTGGCAGAAATAAATCGGAAAGATGGGAGAAGAACTGGTTCTGGGCCCGGCCAGCAGCCGGAAATGAAAAGATGGAAGGTGCATTTACCAATATTGCAGGAGTGGGCAATGCCGCCATGGGTGGTAATGTGATGACGGTTTCTTCCAAAAACATTTTATTTAATACATTAGGCCGGTTTGCTTTAACCAGCGTATCGGTAGGTAATAACTATGCTGATTACGGGGTTGCTACTTCAGCGTATTCTAAAAAAGATGAAGCCGGTGCTTATATTTTGAACGGGTACTCCATTGAATTTCGGTTTAATAATGGCACTACCATGCGCCGGGCATTCTATTTCTACCCTAAAGACAAAGCGCATTTTGGTATAGGTAATCATGTGTATACGCAGAAGAGGTAGTTGGAAAGTTGATAAGTTGACGGGGTTAACAGGTTGAAAAGTTGATAAGTTGACGAAGTTGATAAGGGCGGGGGCAGCCTCCAGAAGTAGAAACCTCTAATTTAGGAGACGCTTTCACGTTTGCCGTCTCACGATTGCCGATTCACGATTTAAAATCAGTGATACTGATCCTCTCCTTACAAAAAGAATACTCCTGTTCATCATTTGAGCTTACGATCACCATGCGGTTGTTACAATAATCGCGTATCAGTTGGTGGTATAATTCAATGCCTGCCGTATCGAGGTTGGTGCAGGGCTCATCAAGCAATACACATGGAACATCACTGAAAATGGCCTGGGCCAGTTTTACCCGCTGTTTCATTCCACTTGAGTAGAACCGGATCTGTTTGCTGGCTGCCGGTTTCAAACCAATAGCTTCAATGATCTCTAATATGCCTTTGGTAGGCAGAAAGGGCTTGAACTGCCCATGGAATTGCAGAAATTCAAGAAGCGTCATTTCTTCTATGAGCTCAAGATAGGGTGCTGCTATAGAAATGTATCGAAAAGCTTTATCTATGTCAATTTCTTGCTTGCCTGCATTTTCAGACTTCTGGCCTCTGACTTCCGACCTCCTTCTTTCCACTTCATACTTCACGTTCCCTTCGCTCATCATCATGGCGCCGCCGATCACTTGCAGCAAAGTAGACTTACCCGACCCGTTAGGGCCGGTTATGGCATAGGCTATGCCTGAAATAAACTCCTGGTGAATGTTTCGAAAGATCCAGTCGCGGTTAAAACGTTTACCGGCATTAATCAGCGATATCTTCATCCACACTATTTTTTGAATAGCGTTTAATGATACCGCGTCCGCTTTCGCGAATAAAGGTTACAATTTCATCGCGTTCGTCGGTAGCGGAGAACTCTTCTTCCAGTTGTTCGAGCGCCTGGCTGGTATTCAACCCCTTGTTATAAATAATGCGATAAATATCAAGGATCTGATTGATTTTATCAACGGTGAAACCACGTCTCTTTAAACCAACTGAATTTACACCGGCATAGCTCAAAGGCTGGCGTCCGGCTTTAATATATGGAGGAATATCTTTACCTACCAGTGATCCGCCACTAATAAAGGCATGTTGACCCACCTTTACAAACTGGTGTACGGCGCACATACCACCCAAAATAACCCAATCACCCAGCATAACGTGACCAGCAACCTGTGAATTATTGCTGAGAATTACGTTATTACCAATCATACAATCGTGGGCAACGTGGCTGTAAGCCATGATCATGCAATTTTTGCCGATCTGGGTTTTCCACCGGTCTTTGGTGCCCCGGTGAATGGTAACAAACTCACGAATGGTGGTATTATCACCTATTTCTATTATAGTGTCTTCTCCTTCAAATTTCAGGTCCTGCGGAATAGCCGAAATCACTGCTCCCGGGAAAATGCGGCAATTTTTGCCGATGCGGGCGCCTTCCATGATGGTCACATTGCTTCCGATCCAGGTTCCTTCGCCAATTTCCACATTCTGGTGAATCACCGTAAAAGGATCAACTTTCACATTGGTGGCTAGCTTAGCGTTGGGATGAATATATGTATGCGGATGAATCATTTTATTAACATTCTTAAGGGTTGTACCAGGATATTCATTCATAGGTGTTACAGACATCCCATCCCCCGTGGGGCTTGGCTGGTGATTGTCACCTAAACTGTGTTTATGGATGGATTGACGTTTGATGTTAATTAATCTGCTAAAATAGACAAAACTCGTTCAATAAACCCCCACACGGCCTTATAAATTTTATTGCTCATTTCCCTTTTCGGGTGTAATAACCAATTATTTATCTTTTTACCACTTGCGCCATGAGGTCGGCTTCCGTGGCAATTTTGTTGCCCACATATACCGTTCCCCGCATTTCGCAAATACCACGCCGTATTGGGGAGATTAACTCCATTTTAAGGATCATAGTATCTCCGGGCACCACTTTTTGCTTGAATTTACAATTATCGATCTTCAAAAAGTACGTATCGTACTCTCCGGGGGGCAGGGCGTTGATACAAAGGATTCCTCCTGTTTGGGCCAGCGCTTCTACCTGTAATACGCCGGGCATTACGGGGTTACCGGGAAAATGACCTGTAAAGAACGGTTCGTTATAGGTCACATTTTTAATACCAACTATGTGTTTATCACTCAGTTCGATGATTTTATCAACCAGCAGGAACGGATACCGGTGCGGCAGTGTTTTTTCAATCTGCTGCATCGTGAATACCGACGGCAACGTTGGGTCATATACCGGAACATCCTTTACATGCTTGTTCTTTTTGATGTATTGTTTGATCTTACGGGCAAAATCAACGTTGGTACTATGACCTGGGCGGTTGGCTATGATATGGGCCTTTATGGGATACCCGATCAATGCCAGGTCTCCTACCACATCCAATGTTTTATGACGGGCCGGCTCATTCGGAAAACGCAATTCGAGGTTGTTGAGGTACCCTTCGTTCTTTACTTCAATGTTCTTGCGGCCAAAAAATTTGGCCAGCCGGTTCATTTCCTCCTGGGTTACGGCTTTGTCAACGATCACAATGGCATTGTTGATGTCGCCGCCTTTAATAAGGTTATGTTCAATCAACATTTCCAGTTCATGCAAAAAGCAAAAAGTACGGCAAGGGGCAATTTCTTCCTTAAAATCACGCAGGGTTTTTAAACCAGCATGCTGGGTGCCCAAAACCGGACTATTAAAATCTATGAGGGTGGTAACCTTATAATCTGTAGCGGGCAGGGCTGTCATTTCAACCCTTTTCTGTTCATCGTAATGTGTAATGTTGGTATCAATGCTATACCAGGCTTTGGCAGCATCCTGTTCCAACACGCCGACTTCCTCAATCATCTCCACAAAAGGCGCTGAACTACCATCTGCGATGGGAATTTCAGGTCCATTCAGCTCTATCAGGCAATTATCAACTCCCATCCCAACAAGCGCCGCCAGAATATGCTCTACAGTGCATACTTTGGTATCGCCTTCCTGCAGCGTTGTGCCCCGGGAAGTATCGGTAACCAGGTCGCAATCAGCCTTGATAACCGGTTGTCCGGGCAGGTCAATGCGTTGAAACTGAAAGCCAAAGCCGGGATGGGCTGGTTTCAAGGTCATATCCACATTAATCCCTGTATGTAAACCGGTACCGGAAATACTGACAGCCGATTGCAGGGTATGTTGTTTATCGGGATTAAAATTGTTATTCATTCCTGGTTTTTATAAAAGAATGCGCAAAGATAGGGATTCCGCAAAAACGAAAAGGCGCTGATTTACCAGCGTTTAGTATAAACGTTGAATAAGAGTATTTA
>DASUVL010000579.1:0-2243 GCA_036379015.1 Niastella sp. | reverse complement strand
GGAACCCACGGCTTCACCAGCGGTTCTTGTCAATGCACCGGCAAATGCATCAGTGAATGCGAGACTACCTGAAGTAACCTGATAAGTCAAAGCCGGATCGCTGTCACCATACACTTTGCTCTTCGCATCAGCCGTTACAGTAATGGCGCGATGTGTAATAGATAAATTTGCGCCGACATAAGTCAGATTATAGTTGCTGTTCAGCGCCAGCGTGCCCTGCAGGACACTATAGGAACCCACGGCTTCACCAGCGGTTCTTGTCAATGCACCGGCAAATGCATCAGTGAATGCGAGACTACCTGAAGTAACCTGATAAGTCAAAGCCGGATCGCTGTCACCATATATTTTACTTGCTGCATCAGCAGTTACCGTGATGGTGCGTTGTTCAATAGTAAGGGTGCCATTTACATAAATAAAATTATAGTTATCCGCCACCCCACCGGCCGGAACAATTGAATATGTACCTACAGCACTTGTTGTAGTGGCCACACTTGTTGCCGTTGGTGCAGTAGTAAGCGATGAGGTGTTTTCGCCGCTTATAAAACCTGAGTAAGTAACGGTAAAAGCCGGATTGGCCTCTCCATAAATTTTATTTTTATCTTCAGCGGTTACCGTTAAATCTTTTTTATTAACCGTTAAAGTCACCGCATTGCTGGTAGTAGTTTGTGCCGGTGTACAGTCAGAAGCTTTGCACCGGTATTGATACCCATTGAATGAAAAAGGCGGTTTTGTTAAATCAAGTGTACTTGTCGTTGCGCCTCCATAGACCCCGCCATTAGAAATATTTGTCCAGGTACCACCTCCATTAATTGACACCTGCCATTGGTAAGTTGCAGAACTGGTTCCGAAGGTAAAAGAGGTATTACTTCCATAAGTAATCGATTGCGCCACAGGCTGCAATGTCACCGAGGGAGCGGTACAAGCTAAAATAGTTACAACCGGATGCTGATCGTTTGGACCAACTTTAACTATTGGAATACCATTAGGATTGGTAAATGTATAAGTGTTGGTTCTGGAAGCCTGGGTAATAAAAGTATAGTTCGTTTGAGATGCTACACTTGGATTGGTAGCCGTAAAAGTTATATCAACATATGGCGCTGGAGTTGTATTGGCAGGAAGACCACTCCCAGAAGCTTTACACCGAATTTGGTTGGTTGTGCTGTTGTATCCGTTCGTGAAGCCGGCAGAAGTTTCAAAAACAAAAGGATAACTTGTATTATTTGACGTTGAGATAGATGTTGTAGCAATACCGGTAAAACCCACAGGTATTGTAATTGCAACAGAGCTTAAAGAGCTTGCTCCACCGCCGGTTGACAAATTTGAAACTCTTATTGTATAAGAAACATTTGCGCCGGAATTACCAGATGTTGGCGACATAGTGGCTGAGAAAAGATCTGCATCAGTGAAAGTAGTCGTTGCCGTAACACCGGATATCAGACCAGTTGCCGTCAATATAAAAGATTCTCCCAAATGGAATGCTTGAATAACATACTGGTCATTCCTGATGTGCCCGTTGGCATCAGCGATCGCATATAATATGGTATTACCGTGTGTTACTGTTGAATGATCAATATCAAGCCTCACCGTTTCACCTGACTGCCAGCCGTCACCTTCAATGATGACCACCTCTCCAGGTTGATAATCCGATTTATCTGTGTAAACAGTAGGAGTAGTTTGACCAAAAGCTGTAGCAGAAAACAGCAGGGCGATTAACATCACCAGCATTCCGGTTTTGGTATGCATAACAAGCAATTGTTTAGAGGTTTTAATAACAGTCGTTGTCTAACAGAGGAAATGGAGTATGAGGGTTTTCCGAAAGATGTTTGAGAGTAGAAACAGATGTTTAAATCGTTTGATAGGGACGGAGCTTACCTGCATACAAAACAGGTGGTCAGATTACTGAATTATAAATTTAATTATAAATCGGGTTTATTTATAATAGTATGATCATATTCATCCTTTTTAATTAAAAGTTGATTCAAATCATTAATAACAAAAGCCGCTTTATCAGCAGCTTTTGTTTTGTCCCCGTGACGCGGTCTCTTATTGAACAACTATTTTTTGATGTATAATTTTGTCGCCCTGCATCCGAACCAGGTACGTTCCGGGATGCCAGTTTTTCCTTACAATGGAAATGTTAGACAATCTTCCTACCCTACTTTCCATTACTAATCTTCCTGAAAAATCTATTATGTGAATATTTCGAATGTTATTCGTGTTTGCGCCCAGGTTAATATTGATCC
>DASUVL010000578.1:0-3453 GCA_036379015.1 Niastella sp. | reverse complement strand
TTCCGTCAACAGGTTCATCGCCGGCATAAATGGCAGGGATATCAGTATATTGTTCATCGCCGGGTTTTTGCCAGCGGTTCACCAGGAACGAGCTGGCATTTTTATCAGGCGCCGGCGCCTGGTATTGTCCTCGGCTACCTGCCAGCATAACAGGATTCAGGCGCAGGTGATAATTCAATTGTACATTAAAAGTTGCGGCCAGCGAAAAATTCCGGTAACGCAACGAAGTATTGATGCCACCGCTTATACGGGGATTTGAATTGCCGCTATACACCAGGTAATTGGTGGCATCGGGGCTTTTCAGAATGATAGAATTGGTGTCTACATCCAGATATTTAAACATCGGGCGGCCGGTATTATGATTGAGCCCGGCATAGGGGAACGACCAGAAAGCATCTACAGGATAACCACCTACCAGGGCCGTTCCGTTGGTAAGCGTTTTAATGGTTGGCGTATAACGGGGATCTACTACGCTGTTTTTATTCACGCTGGTATTGAACTGAAGGCTCCATAGCCAGTCACGTGTTTTTACGGGGATCAGCCGCAGCGACAGGTCATACCCGCTATTGGTCATATCGCTGCCGTTCACATACATCTGTGTAGTTCCGTATTCAACGGGCACTGTTCGCTGCGAGATCAGGTCCTTTGAGTACTTGTAATAGTAGTCAAATGTCACAGCCACTCTGTTGTCAAGAAACGAAAGATCTATGCCTGCATTCCAGGTGCGCGTTCTTTCCTTGCGCAGATCGGGATAAGGCATTGTTTTGATGTTGAGGTACGATTCACCGTTCAGTGGGTTGTATACCGGTGAACTATAGTTGGCTATAAGATTGGGCCCTACATTATCCACGATATTACCCTGGAAGCCGAATGAACTGCGAATAGTGAATGCGTTTATCCAGTGTAACCGGCTTTCAAACCATTTTTCTGCCAGCACATCCCAACGGGCGCCGATAGCCCATACCGGGTTAAAGGCTGCGTTGGTATACTGGCCAAAGCGGTTGGAGGCATCGCTGCGGCCATTGAGGTTGAGGGTATATTTTCTTTTGAACGACCAGGTTAAGCTGGTATAATAAGATACAAAATTGGTAAGGGTATTGGTGCGTTTATTATAATACTTATCTGCAAAAGCATCTGAAGTCGGCTGGCCCGGATGCGCTATCGAATAATCATAATCTATTACGTCGCCGCGGTCGGGGAAATAGCCATAGTTCTTGGTAGCAACGCCTTTGTATGTATTGCTGCGCATCTCGAAACCACCCATCGCAGAAATGCTATGCTGCTGATGGCCCCCCAGCGTTTTATTATAATTTAAGGAATTGCGAAACACATAGCCGTCGCGGTTCATGTCCTCTCTTTCCAGCACACCGCCACGGGCCAGCACAGAGGCTTTCTCGTGGAGGCTTCCCTTAGGCAGTTCACCCAGGTTGGCGCCCCTGATCTGCGCTACAAAAAAAGAGTTTTCATCGGCCCATCGCTCCTGCGTACTACGATCGAGGTTTTGTGAAAACATGGTTTGAAAACTCAAATCCTTTGTAAGCGTTACCTGCAGATCGGTATTGAACATGATCCCCCTGCTGTCGGTAGTATTGCCGGTATGCGCCAGCTCGTTCCTGAAATTGTATTTCAGGTTCGACTCTATGGTGGAGGAAGCGGTATTGGCCAGGGTTATATTCGTGTAGCCCTTGACAGTGGAGTAAATCTGATCAGCTGCCAGCTCGCGATTGGTATACAAGGCGTATTGCTCAGGATTTACATTTGAATAAAAACCATTTACTTTAGTGGCGTTTGCCTGCAGGCCAATATGCCAGCGCATACTATTATTAAGGCGATATTCCATGTTGATGAGCGCATTCATTCTTTTCTGGTCATTGCCGATGGCGCTGTTGGCTGTGGTACTATAGCCCATTGAACCGTAAAATGTCGATTTGTCTGAACCACCACTGATACTTAACGTATTATTCTTGTTGATGGCATTGCGAAACAGCTCGTCGAACCAATCGGTATTGATCGTCTCCAGCCGGGTAACCCCTTCGTTGAACTCCGCCAGTGAGATCTGCTTACTGATATACAGATAATACAGTCCTTCATAGCCTACGTTCTGGGGCCCGTCCTTTGCAAGAGCATTACCCTGCTGGTTAGGCGTTGAATAGTTCACGCCTTTTTCAATCAGTTCTTTGGAAAGGGCTACCCGCTGCGACGAATTCATCAGGTTCTGGCGATTATAGTTTGGTTTTTCAGTAACACTCAGATCTGTTCGGAAATTGATACTGGTACGGCCCACCTTTCCTCTTTTAGTGGAGATAACGATCACCCCGTTGGCGGCACGTACACCGTACAAAGCAGTAGCGGAAGCGTCTTTCAGAAAAGTAATATCTTCAATATCGTCGGGATTCAGACCGGCAATGCCATTGCTCATAATGCTGAGGCCGGCCTGCATAGACGTTTTGTCGGCAGCATTCAATATGTTATCAATATTCTGATCTTTAAAGGGAAAAGGGTCTTCTCGAATGATGCCATCTACCACCCATATGGGTTCACGGTTACCCAGCAGCGTTGAGGTTCCGCGTACGCGGATCTTTGGATTGGAGCCAACCGTGCCATTGGGAATAGTGATATTTACACCCGGTATCTGTCCCTGCAAGGCAATATCTACCCGGGGAATACCGGCAATGCGCATATCCTCTCCTTTTACTTTCACCGTAGAGCCCACCGATTCCCAGGCACGCAGTTTTTGATAACCGGTTATCACCACTTCGTCCTCGGCTTTTTGGGTTGTTTTCAATAGTACGGTTATCTGTTTACGGTTATTCACAAATAACACTTGTGGTTCGAACCCGATAAATGAAATGCGAAGCCGTGCCGTAGGCTTCAGGTTGAGCAACAATTGCCCTTTGTTATCGGCCATGCCCGTTTTGGTATTGTCTGTGGCATCGGTTACCGAAGCGCCGCCCAGCGCCATGCCATCTTCGCTCTTAATTGAAATGGAAACAGGAACGAGCTGCGCGTTAGCAACGGTATCCTGAAGCTTAGATACGTTGATTTCACGGATAATGACTACATTTTTATTGATCACATATTCGAGCCCGCTGCCCACCAGCGCTTTATTGAGCACTTCGGAAAGTGGGGCATCCTTCATATCGAGCCGGATGTTTTTCGCTTTGCCTGAAGCACCCGCATCTATAATGAATTGCAATTTTACCTGCCTGCGCAGTATTTGTAATACTTCATCGAGCGTGGCATCGTTTACCTTTATCGTTACATGTTGAGTAACGGGCGGCTGGCTTTGAGCCTGGGAGCGATAGTTCAATACCAACAGCAAAAGGCTTAGTGCCATTATCAGAAACCTTTTGCACAAAAGAGCAAAAGAATGCCCGATGAGACGATCTGTTCTCATTAAACAATAGTTTTAGTTTGTTAGATTGGCAGGAAAAGGTCTAAGCAGTTACTATA
>DASUVL010000577.1:0-4027 GCA_036379015.1 Niastella sp. | reverse complement strand
CAATACTTCAATATCCTGTGTACTGGTTTTTACATGGAATGGTTTTGATGCGTTTTTGGTTATCTCAAAGTAGCCCTCGCCATCCAGCTCTACTTCACGCCGGTCACCTGTAAATGATGTGGGGAACCGGAGGGAACTGGCTGAGTTCAGCCACACTTTTGATCCATCTGCCAGTACCAGTTGGTATTGATTGCCCCGGGCGGTTGATACTTTATTATATACTACGGCCGGCCTGGTTTCATTTCCGTTGGCATTCGCATAGGAAACCCGGCCATTATTGTTAATTACGGTTGCACTGCCCTGTTTGGTAATGGTTCCATTAGCGGAATCCAGAATGATCGTTTGTCCATCTGCCAGTGTTAGGATGGCGGCATCGCGGCCTGGTGGCAGGTCCTGGGGTTTTACTTTTACGGCTCCGGCTTGCGGCTGCACCGGGTCTTGTTTCTTCAATAACCAGAAATAACTACCGGAGCCGATCAGTGTCACCAATACCGCTGCTGCCGCTACCAGGCTATAGTTTTTTCTTTTTATGGGAATGATGCTTGCCTCGGGTTCCCCTACCTTAGCTGCGATCTGTTTGTACATAGCATCTTTTAACGCCGCTTCCTCTTCTAACGTTAATTCGGTAGTGCCGGCCTTTTCCAGCCGGCGATAGTATTCTTCTATCAATGCTATTTCCGCAGGACTGGCTGTGCCATCCTGATATTTATCCAATATGCTGAAAAATGAATGCTTGTCCATACTACTTATATATGTACCAGAAGGATAGTGCCACCCTACGGAATGTGAATAAACTTTTTGAAGAAAAACATAACTACTTAAGAATGAGCAGTGCTAATTATTTTTTGCTTGAGCTGAAAACATAATTATTTGAGCTTTTTGCAATAGCATGAAGATTGGTTACATGACTAGTTTTGTATTTCTGATTTCCAGATTTCGAGATTTTTAGATTTCTTTTTATTTAACAGTCTAATAAATCTCAAAATCTCTAAATATGCTACAATTACCTAATAAACAATATAATGAAATGACATTACAGGAAAGAAACAAATTGATAGTCACCCGCTTTAATAAGGAGTTTATTGAGCAAGGCAATGTGCAGACTTTTGAAGAACTGGTAGCGGCAGATTTTGTGAACCGCAGCGCAGCTACCCTGAATATTCCTGCCAGCCGGGAAGGGATCAAAGATTATATTATGGATGTTTTACGCAAGGCGCTTACTGATATAAAGGTTGAGATCTTTGATCAGATAGCAGAAGGGGATACCGTGGTTACCCGAAAAGCAATCTCCGGTACGCAAGTAGGAGACTTTCTGAATCAGCCTGCCACCAATCAGCGCATGGTGATGCACCTGATCGATATTGTAAGGTTACAAAATGGGCAATATGTAGAGCATTGGAGATATGGACAGGTAGTTCAATAGTTTGTAGTTTATGGTTTGAAGCTGCTGCGCACTTTGGGCTGTCTTCATTAAGTTTGGAGTTTCTGTTCTTCGAAAAAATAAAATGCTTGTCATATTAAAGCATTTTCGAATGAAAGAACCACAAACTACAAACCACAAACAATTTTTAATCCGCAAATTGCACCGAGTGGATCATCGGCAAATAATTATTGATCACCTGCCAATTCTCCCCACGGTCGGTAGAAAAGAACAAATTACCGGTGGTAGTGCCAAATGCAACAGCATCGCCGTCGCTCACCAATGCATGGCGATATACAATATCAAAACAATTCTCCTGCGGTAATCCGTTGCGCAACTGTTTCCAGGTTTTACCACCGTCATCGGTTCTGCAAATACACAACGAGCCTTTGATGGCAATACGGTTTTCATCGCTATGGGCGGGTGCTACCCAGGCCACGTCGGGATTGTCGTCGGCAACGGTAATAGCAAAACCAAACCGGGCTGGTCCTCCGGGTTCACTTACTTCCTGCCAGTTCTTAGCCCCATCGGTTGTACGGAAGATACCGCAGTGGTTCTGCTGCCATAATGCATCGGGGTTAGAAGGTGCGGCCACTACAATATGCGGGTCGTGGCCAACTTCTGTATTGGGGTCGGGGAGAAAGTCGGCCCGCAGTCCTTTGTTGCAGATCGACCAGCTCTTACCGGCGTCGGTTGTTTCAAATACGCCGGCGCAGCTGATGCCAACATGTATATGATCTTCGTTTCGGGGATCAACTACTATGGAATGGATACCGGGCAGATCGCGCCCACCGCCAAACCAGCCTTCTTTGCGGGTAGGATGTTTCCATAACGATTCAACCAGTTGAAAACTGTTGCCTTCATCTTCACTCACAAACAATCCGCCAGGGTCGGTGCCTATCCATAACCGCGATAAATTATTATTGCCGCCATGGGCCATCGACCACATATAGCGGGTAGTAGCGGGCACGCCGTCTTTTACTTCTTCGCCTACGGGATAAGCCGGAGCGGTTACTTCTTCCCAGGTTTTGCCCCTGTCTTTTGAACGCTGCAGCTTCACACCCCAGTGCCCGTGATCCTGACAAGCCCACCAGGTGCCATTGCGTGGATCGGCATACGCAATAGAAATAGGTACGCCTTCAAAAGAAACATTTTCTATTTTCCATTGATTGTTTTGAAAGCGATAAGCAATAAACCCTTTGCGGGTTCCCAAAAGAAGCGTTGATTTCATGGTGTTACTTTTATACATCAAACAATGAACAGGTATGATTTCACTTTCTCATTTTTAATTTTTCATTTCTCTGTTCTTCATTTCTTTATCCTCCGGATAGCGCCTGCATAATATAGATCTCACTGTTTTCCTGGAACGGATCGCTTAATGTGGTGCGGTCTTTAATCATGGTACCGTCTATGAAGATGTTTACATGCTGACGCAAGCGGCCCTGGTCGTCCAACACATACCGGGTTACACCAGGGTAGCGGGCCTCCAGTTCATCAAGAACGGCCCGGAGTGTTTTTCCCCCTGCGGTGGTATCTGTCAGCTTGGGGAAAAATCTTTTTAAAGCGTACGTGAATTTTATTGTTGCCAAATCGTGAATGCTTTGCCCGCCTGATCCGCCACCTGGCGAAGAAGGCGGGGTGAATGGTCAATGATGAATAATCGCTGCAATCAATACGCAACTTATTAACTTTTTAACCTGTCAACTTTTCAACTCCTTGCCTTCCCCTAAGCTACTTAATTATTGTATGCCGGAGGAAACCTGGAGCCAAAAGTTGATAAACCGGGAAAGCCATCGGTTGAAGCTGGATTTTAAGCGATTAAATCAGGTGCAGCTGTATGATAAAGAAAACGATATCGCATAAAATTGCCCTGCAGACAACCAGGTTTTGCCACGTACCTTGTATCTTGTGCTTTGTGGCTGTACAACCCTATCATAATGACCTACATAACGAAAAGGATCTGATCCGGCTCCTGGCCGGGGACGATGAAATTGCTTTCAGGGAGCTGTTCGAACGGTATTCAGACAATATTTATGGCGTGGCGCTGGCCTACACCAAATCGCCTGATACAGCCGAAGAAATTGTGCAGGATGTTTTCGTTAAGATCTGGATGAACCGCAGCAAGCTGCAGGCAGTTGAGCGCTTTGCCGATTACCTGTTTATTGTTGCCCGCAATTATATCCTGAATTATCTGCGGAATAATAAAAAGAACAAACAGTTCACTGCATTGCTTTCGGAACATTTCGGAGAATATACCACTACGCCTGAAGATGAATTCTTGCTGAAAGAATCGCAAAAGCTGATTGAGCAGGCCGTGGCCGCCTTGCCTCCTCAACAGCAAATGGTATATCAGTTACGGCGTAAACAGGAATTATCCCTCGAAGAAATTGCCAGCCAAATGAATATTTCCCGCAACACGGCCCGCAATCATTTAAACCAGGCCTTAAAGCACATCAAAGAACACCTTAAAACCCATACGGGCGACGCCTTGCTATTAGCTTGTATGGTTCAATTGTATTTATAGACTATAAGGCTCGTGACAAATAGCGAGTTATGAGCAGTCAGTTGCCCCACCAATTACTAATTCCTAATTGCCAATTCCTTATT
>DASUVL010000576.1:0-2310 GCA_036379015.1 Niastella sp. | reverse complement strand
GCACCACCACCTCCTGTAATTCGCGGGCTTCCGTTTCCATAACCTGAACAGGCAGGCTTTTTTTACCATCAACTGTTCCCAATTCAAAAGGGAATGAATGGCAGGTACGGAAACCTATGGCGGTATATCGTAGAAAATATTTGCCAGGCGCTACCCTTTCTATGGCAAAATCGCCCGATTCATTCGCTATACAACCTTTTATCAAAGAAGTATCGTTCGGACTAAGCAATAACACATTGACGGCAGGTATTGGTTTTCCATCAGCGGCAGTGATCCTGCCCGTAATACTGGTTTGGCTAAACACCAGTGTAGGCATTAATAAAATCACAACATGGAGTACATATTTTTTCATGACAATGTCTTTTATATTTTTGATGTAACTACTACAACCTGGCGGTCATATCAATTTCATTCCCAGTCTTTCGGGTAATTTATAATCCAGCTCATTTTTTAAAAGCAGAAAAGCGATGATCGTAGTTACAATATCAACAACGGGGAATGTATATAAGATACCGTTAAAGCCATAATAATAAGACAGTATGTATAATAGTGGAATAAGCAAAATAACATTTCTCAATAATGACAAACCAAAGGCAATGCGTGGTTTTCCGATGGCCTGAAAATAAGCCACCACTATTATTTCAATAATAAATAAAGGGCAAAACGACAATACGATGCGCATAGCAAATAAGGTAGTAGTAATGATATGCGGATCATCGGTAAACAATTGAACCAGGTAATTACCAAACAGCAATACAAGTCCCAGCAGGGAATAACAAATAAGAAGTCCAAATTTGGCGGCTGTTTGAATGGCGTCCCTGATCCTTTGCAACTGACGGCTGCCAAAATTATATCCAATAACAGGCCTTATGCCACCATCAATACCAAGGATAGGAACATAAAAAAGCATATTAATGCGGCTGATGATCGAATACATGATAACGCCCGACTCCTGCTGGTATTTAAACAACGCTTTGTTAAGCAGCACCACAAACAGATTAATAGTAGCAATATTGATAATAACGCTGCCTCCTATGCCAATAATTTCCCGCATTAAACGTACATTCAATGTAAGTTCTTTGTATCGAAAAACGATCTCTCCCTGCCGGCTTGCAAAAAAACGGACTGCCAGCAAAACACCTACAAGAAAAGAAATTACCGTAGCCCATGCCGCTCCTTCAATGCCCATATTAAACCCCTTAATGAATACAGGATTTAAAGCAATATTGAGTACTGCAGGCACAAGACTATTGATCATAGCTGTTTTACTTTTGCCCTCAGCCTGTATAACGCAATTACACATCATCCCCAGCGATAGCAAAGGAGATCCGAAGAGCATTATCCGGTAATACACTTTTGCAGGCTGGAATATATCGCCATATGCACCGAATAACCGTAATATACCATCTTCAAAAACCAACCCTGTTATTACAGAAACCACCCCAACCATTAAAACCAGCAATAACTGATTGCCAAAAACAACCGCCGCCTTGCCGGGATCGTTTTCACCCAATGCCCTTGAAATAATAGACGCTCCGCCAATGCCTATGGCCAGGCCAACGGAGGAGAACAGATAATTGATGGTACCCACAATTACAACTGCTGCAATTTGCACCGTGCCCAACCAGTGCCCCACAAAGATCACATCGGTAATATTATAAATGGTTACTACCAGAAAATTTAAGGCGGCAGGCCATCCCAAATTGAAAATCAGCCGGTGTACTTTTTCCACGCCCAATGCTGCTGAACTTGCCATAATGATTATTGATGAAAACTATAAGAAAAATCAGTTAAGCGTTTTTTTACGGTATAACCTGTTTAATTGCAGCACTACTTCTGTAATGAAAAAAGGTATAGCCCAGCAAGCCCAGGTCATCAGCACTTTTCTTTCAAGGAACGTACTGACCCCTACCCTGGCCAACAGATCTTCCACCAGCCGGAAACTCACAAATGACAGGGTCAGTACATAACTTTTTATCATCCATTCTTTATGCATTTGAACATCGCCCTTGCGTATAGCGATATAGCCCATGAAAGTACTGCCAAACCAAACAACGCCCAGCATGGCTAAACCGGTAGCATAAACGATACCGACCTGGGAGGTAGCTACCAGATAAAAAGAAACGGCTGTTGAAATGGTTATACTGCCCAGGTATACTTTTCCCATGTTGCGGTGCAGGGTGAGATTCCGCCGCCTTATCCCTGGCATAAATTGAAATGGCCCAATGAGGGAAGCGGTTAAACCACAGATCACATGTACCAATAACCAGGGAGCGCGATACCAGAAATATTCCGTGTATACCTCCTTTG
>DASUVL010000575.1:0-11506 GCA_036379015.1 Niastella sp. | reverse complement strand
AATAATAGAGAAAAGTGGTTAGTCCGATTGCTGAGCCCGTCAGCAATAACAGCAGCAGTGTTTTGGCGGTAATGGGCGATGCCTGTTCTTTTCCGGAACTTCTTCTTTCCTGTAATATGACCATCGACCAAAGTACCAGGGCGCCAATAAGGGCCTGTACAAATGATACCTGGGCAGCATTAAATCCTTCTTTATACGAGAGTTTGGCCAATGTGGAGAGTATTCCGTAACTGCACGCTCCGGTAAATACCATGAGAATATATTTAGACATCGTCTATTCGTTGTTTTGAATGTTGTAAAGAGAGATTGAATTCAGGTGAGAACAGACAAAACAACTGAAGCCCTGTTACAATTTGTAATGGGGAATATTATTGCAGTGATTGCAAATGAAATAATTTAACCGACAGTTATTTGCCTGTTAAATTACGGGAGGGGGAAGTATTGAAAATGATGATCTCAGCGCCATAGAATTCGATTGTATTGGCAAAAATATAAAAAACTGTTTATTTTGAAGCGGTAATAATCAGCCGTCCTGTCTTTTGCTTTCAAATTCCTTGCTATCAATTTTATACCAATTACATTTTATTTTCCGATGAACAAATGTTAATAGTCTTTCAGTTTCAGCAAAGATTTTCATTTCGGAATGAGGCTTTGCTGCAAGCTAGGTTGAATACCGGTAAACGCCAAGATATGTGCTTAGCTTTTCCGGCGTTTTCGCGTACGGGCTGCCTTCTTTGCAGCTGCTGAACGTACGCCTGGTCCTTTTGTTCTGGCGGCTTTCTTTGCCGAAGCAGAACGTGCTGAAGCGGGGCGCTTTTTGGCCGCTGTTCTTGCCTGTTTGGAAAGTGCGCTATGCGAAACAGAAGAAGTGGGTTCACGCTTCAATGCCTTCACGCTGGCGCGTGACCGTGTTCTGGAAATGGGTTCATGTTTCTGCCCTTTTTCATAAGCTGATTCAGCACTCTTGCGGGTTTTTTCTGAAACAGTTCCTTTCTTTGGTGGTTTCAGATTAACACCTGCGCGCCGGGCCTCCGACAGGCCTATGGCAATCGCTTGTTTGGCCGACCTGGCGCCATGCTTTCCCTTGCGGATCTTTTTTATTTCATCATGAACAAACTCTCCGGCTTGTGTTCCTGGCGATTTGCCTGCGCGTTTTGCACGGCGTGCACGCCTGATTGTCTTTTTCTCTGGCATAACAATTTTTTTTTATTGCATTCATGTGCAAATTCATTCAAGAAATAAGGACAAGGTATTTTTTGTTTTAAGGATATATGACTTGCTGATGCCCCACAACGAATGTTTTGGAAATTGCTTTCGCTGAATCAAGATGGTTTCTTAACACAGGTAGTGACTGTTCAATAAAGTTTTTCAGATCGGGATCCTTGCAATCATTGGCTGCTTTTTCAAACTTGGCCACGTCTTTCTTGTGGTCAGCAACCATCATATTCATGTAGGACCTATCAAACATTATCCCCTCTTTTTTGCTCAGCTTGTTTATATCCTTTTTTGCCTCACCGCTTAATTCCTGCGGCAAAGTAATGTTTTTAGAAGTGGCTATTTTTTCCAGGTCTTCACTAAGTTTCATATGATCTGTGATCATCTTCGAAGCAAAAGATTTCACTCTGTTAGTGATCGCTTTTGTCTTAGCAAGTCCTCCCAACTGAACTTCTATCATATTGCCATTCGCAACTTCAACGGCGAAGTCAGCATCCACTTTTTCAACGGCCATAGTGGCTGCAACTGTATCTTTATTCATGGGCATATTACTGCCCGTGTCTGCTTTATCCTTGTTTGATTCCCTGGCGATCTTAACACTATCCTTGCCCGACTGATTATTATTACAACCCATTATAGCTGCAATTAGCGTTATACAAATTAGGCGTCTCATAGTTTTACTATTTAAGATTATCAAAATAGTATGCAATCTATTCTACATACTATACTTACAACAAAAGCCAAGCCACATAGGCGGCGAAACAATGTATTGGAAATCAAGTATAAGCATGGCAAGTGAATTGAAGCAGATACCTTAAAATAGTATTGTATGAAAAAGAATTCAATCATGCCTTCAACAGATGCTAAAACACAAAAAGACAGGCATATAAGACCGGAAAATAAAGACAACCTTGACAGTAGAAAAAATGAAGAGCAGGATGTAAAAGCGGATGATATTACCCATAACAAGAAAGAGAATAAAAGTAAGAAGGCCTTTCAAAATAATGATCATTAAATCATTCAATTTATTTTTTATGTCAGTTGCAATAGATGTATCGTTACATGTGGTTAGCCTGGCCTTTAGCCAGGGTGGGCATATACCTAAAAAGTATACCTGCGAAGGGGAAAATGTAAATCCTCCGCTTGAAATAAGCAATTTGCCCGCAAACACAAAAACGTTGGCGGTAATTGTGGAAGACCCTGATGCACCGCACGGCATTTTTGACCACTGGCTCGTTTGGAATATTCATCCTAACGAACCAATTGCAGAAAACAGCGTACCAGGCACTAATGGTGTTAATAGTTTTGGTACAGAAGGTTATAGAGGGCCATGTCCGCCTTCGGGTTCACACCGTTATTTTTTTAAAGTATATGCAATAGATAGTGAGTTAGACCTAACAGCTGGCTCCAATAAAAAAGCTTTGCTGCAAGCCATGCAAGGTCATGTGCTTGCTTTTGGCGAGTTAATGGCCCATTATAGGAAGGGTAACTCATTATAAGAAAGGATAACTAAACAAGTTGGGAAAATTTGCCTCGTATTGAGTAATTACGACAGCTTTCCATTAGCAGTGATTTATCCGTATGTTTAGAATTTATAGAGGCTCCTAACCGGAGCCTTTTCTTTGTGGGTCAGGCATGTATCTGTTATAGGGTGTAAGTTCCGAATGCGTGTTGCAGTCAAACATTACCGCGGTCACGTTATGCGAAGGGGTAATATTATCTTTTTGTAAACCTGTCTTTTTGCTGAATTATTTTCAGAACTTATAGGGATGCAAACTATCCTACTGATAGCAACTGGCCTTGTTCTGTTTTTGTACGCGCTTAATACGCTTTCCGATGCGCTGAAAGAATTGGCCGGCGAGCGGTTAAAAATATTTCTGGACAGATTTACCAACAACCTTTTTAAAGGAATTGTATCCGGAATAATAGTTACTGTATTGCTGGATTCTTCTTCAGTGGTAATTATTATGACCATAGCGTTGGTAAACTCAGGGGCACTTGCCTTTCGCCAGGCAATGGGTGTGGTGATGGGTGCAAATATTGGTACAACTTTTTCTTCGCAGATATTCGCGCTGGACATAGGGGCTTATGCAGCTTTTCCGATCTCAATCGGATTTATCATGATGTTTTTTTTAAAGAAACCATTTTTTGTACAATTGGGTAAAGTGCTATTTGGATTCGGGCTCATTTTTTTCGGCTTATTCACTATGGAAAAAGCGGTGGAGCCGCTAAAGAACAGTCAGTATTTTGTGGCCTGGTTGCATTCACTGGAAAGTACCTGGAAAGGACTTAGCATAGGCGTCATTGTAACCATTGTAATCCAAAGCTCCTCTGCAACAGTAGGTATGGTGATAGGGCTGGCTGCGCAAAAAATGATCACATTGGCCGGCGCCATTGCCGTGGTGTTGGGAGCCGAAATAGGCACCTGTGCCGATACGCTTGTTGCCTCTATTGGCAGGTCGAAAGCGGCGGCTAAGACCGGCTTATTCCACCTGCTGTTTAACATCGCTACCATTCTGTTGGCTATGTTATTGCTTCCTTATTTCACGCAATTGGTGCAATATGTTTCCAGGGGAATGTCGATACAGCAAACCATTGCCAATGCGCATATGTTGTTCAATGGATTGGGGGTAATAATTATGTTACCTTTTGTACGCTTTTTTGAAAAATTCTTGGAGAGCATCCTGCAGAAAAGAACGAAAGATCCTGCTGCTATTCTGGTAAAGCAAGAATAAGTGCATAAATTATCATTCCGCTCTCAAACTCTTCACCGGGTTGGCTATTGCCGCTTTTATTGCCTGAATACTTAAAGTGGCCAACGCAATGATCAATGAAATAATTCCCGCCAAAGCAAACATCCACCACTCGAGGTGAATGCGGTAAGCAAAGTCTTCCAACCATTTATTCATCACCAGCCAGGAAAATGGAATTGCCACCAGCAGTGACACGAATACTACTTTCAGTAAACTTTGTGTTAACAGGGAAACCATGCTGCCTACACTGGCGCCGAGCACCTTTCGTATGCCAATTTCTTTCACCCGTTTTCCAACAGTAAAAGTGATCAGTCCAAATAAACCCAAACACGCAATCCCTATAGTAAGAATGGTAAACCCAAGCAACACCTGTCCCTGTTTTTCTTCTGCTTTGTATTGAGCGGCGAAATTCTGATCCAAAAAGTGATATTCAAAAGGGGAGGAGGCGTCAAATTTTCTGAATGTTTGCTCAACAAAGGCCAATGCCTGAGGAAGATTATGTTCGTCCAGCCGCACATACATGTTATCCCTGTCCGCTACCCGTTTTGGAAGTTCCATGACTGTTGGTTCTACCTTGTGTTGCAAAGAATAAATATGGAAATCTTTAACCACGCCGATAATATTCGCAAAATGTATTTTACCCGTTGAATCTTTACCTCTTGACATTCTTTTACCCATACCGGAAGCCCAACCTTGTTTTTTAATAAAGGCTTCGTTTACAATAACTACGTTACTATCTGTAGGAATATCTTTTGAAAAATTCCGGCCTTCCAACAATTTGATCTGCATGGCCGGAATAAAATCAGCATCAACGGTTAAACCATACGCCAGGTTGCTAAGCTCATCGAGCACCCCATTCTTTTCTACGCTGTAATCTATCATCCCAATATTATTATTGCCAATTGGATTGCCTGCTGAAGCAACGGACTTCACCATTGGGTTTTGCAGTAATGCGGTGCGAATAGCGGGTACCTTTTTTCTCACATCTCTTGAATCCAGATGAAAAGTGAGCATTTGTTTTTTGTTAAATCCAAGATCGGTAGTCAGCACATAATTAAGCTGCAAATAAATGACCAATGAAGCGGTGATCATAACAACCGTTACGGCAAACTGAAACATCACCAGTGACTTACGGAAAAGTGTTTGTGCCTTTACATCGCCCAGCTGATTTTTTAAAGCCGGAATTGTTTTAAACTTCGATAAGAAATAAGCCGGGTACCAACCACCAATCAGTCCGGCAACAAAAGAAAATGCAAGCATTAATAGCAAGGTGCGGGTAATGCCGAATTGCCAGATGGAGAGTTGCTTTCCAGAAATATCGTTGAACAAAGGCATTATAAGCGTAACCAATATAATGCTGATACAGGCAGCGGAAATTATGGTGATAATTGATTCAGTAAGAAAAAGACCGACAAGACTGTTTCGGCTTGAACCGATTATTTTTCTCATAGCCACTTCACGCAAACGAACCGAAGCCCTTGCTGTTGTAATGTTTATATAATTGATGAAGGCAATAATGAGTACAAGTAATCCTGCAATGGATAAAACATAGATATATTTAATGTCGCGGTTCTCACCCAGTTCATAACTCAGATGAGAATGTAAATGGATAGCAGTTAAAGGCTGCAGCTCCAAAGTAAAATGTATTTTCTGCGCATTTGTGGTAAGGTATTTTGTTACAAAAGCCGGCATCTTTGCCCGCAACTGGTTTATGTCTGCATTCTTTTTAAGCAGAATGTAGGTGTAGATGCTTAGGTTGTTCCAATCGCCTTTGTAATCAGCAGGAATAGCACGGATCGCATTAAAAGAAAAATGGGAATTGCCAGGGACATCTTCAATAACGCCTGTTACAATAGACGGGGCTTTGTCAATGTATACCGTTTTATTCAGTGCAGAATTAGGGTCTGCAAAAAGTTTTGCGGCAAGCGTTTGGGTAAGTACGATACTGTTTGGTGCTTGCAAAGCATTTGTATTGCCTGCCAGGAAATGATGCGTAAAGATGGTAAAGAAAGAAGGGTCCGAAAAAAAGATAGCACCCTCTTTTATTTTTTTATTCTCATATTCAATAACGCCGCCACCTTCTGCATCAATGCGCAGGGCGTCTTCCACATCAGGAAAATCAGTTTTAAACGCTTGAGCTGCAAGTGCGGATGTGCCGGTAATATCAAACTTTTCATCGCCCCATTTCCCGTGTGACACCAGCCTGTAAATTCTGCCGGCTTTTTCATGATACCTGTCGTAACTCAACTCATCCGCAATAAAAAGGGCGATCAGCCAAACGGCAATGAGGCTCAATGCCAGTCCCGAAATATTAATAAAGGAAAAAACCTTTTGCCTCATTAAATTTCGCCATGCGGTTTTGAAAAAGTTTTTAAGCATACCGGTATCGCTTTCTATACATTATACTTATAATGAGCCAAATTAGTTGTTATATGACAATCAATGAATTAATGTTTTAATATATGCGAGGGCTGTCCGTTTTTGATACTGTATCGTCCGCTTTTGTTACAAAGCCAGCCGGCCGATGCATGGTCTGTTTGTTGCGTACATCCATTTATAATGCTTATTATGAAAGGACCATCGATTGCCCGGGACGCATATAGTATAGAAATTATCTCGGCGCCTTCCATATTGGGGCTGAGACCTGCAGGGGTACAAGACCTTGGTGAAAGCCTGTTGGCTGCCGGGTTAGCCGCGCGTTTACAAGTGAAACTTCCTGTAAGGCATGTTGATACCCTTAATGAATTTTATAGCGATCAAAGAGATCCACAAACAAACTGCCTGAACGCAGCACTTATCAGCAATTTCTCGCTCACTTTAGGAGAAGCTGTAACGGAAGTAGTTAATGACGGTAATTTTCCATTGGTTTTAGGAGGCGATTGCAGTATTCTTATCGGGATAATGCCTGCATTAAAACTACAAGGTTCGTATGGTTTGATTTTCGTGGATGCGCATGCAGACTTTTATGAACCTGAAAGATCTACAACCGGCGAAGTGGCAGATATGGATCTGGCCATTGTAACAGGCCGTGGGCCTGCTGTATTGACTAACATACACCATCTTCAACCATATGTAAAAGATCAACATGTGATCCACATAGGGCAACGAGACATGGAAGAAACAATAAAGTATGAGAGTCGCGATATAAGGAAATCGGGCATTACCTGTTTTAGCCTGGCTGACATTGAAGAGGAGGGAATAGAAAGAATCACGGTTGCTGCTTTACAGTATGCCAAAAGGTTAGCTATTGAATCTTTTTGGATCCATTTTGATACAGATGTATTGGCCGACGAAATAAACCCAGCTGTGGATTACCGGTTACCGGGCGGTCTTTCGTTTAATCAGGTTGAATACCTGTTTAACAATGTACTCACGACAGTACCTGTTGCCGGCATGAGTGTAACCATTTTCAATCCCCGCCTCGACCCCGATGGAAGCATTGCCGGAAACATTGTGAATAGTATCGGCAGGGCGTTTTTAGGATATCAAATTGTCAGGCCATCAAGCCTATAATACATGCATATACGCCATAAACCGCACTTGAAAGAATTTTGATACCTTAGAGGTAGATTTATTTTGTTGCTTATGACAGATAATATAAAGAACTCATTTGATGAGAGCCGCGATTATAGTAGTATAAGCCCCTCAGCAAAGTCATTGCTGTTAATGAAGGGGTATACCAATATCCCTTACGCAAGGCAGATGGCTGCGCTCATTCAGGGACCCGAGCCGTTCGACCTGAACTTTGATGATAAAGATTTTGGTTTTTGGCTGCGTGTTATGCATTTTGAAAGCCGCTACTGGAGCATCGACCAGCTACTGAAGCAAACAGATAATAAAAATATCATAGAACTATCTTCGGGTTATTCGTTGCGCGGACTGGAAGTGTGCACCAGGGAAGCTATTCACTATATAGATACCGACCTGCCTGAAGTAATTGCAACCAAACAGCAGATCATCAACGACCAGTTGTTGGGCAATAACCTGATTGGCGAATTGGAGCTATTACCACTGAATGCCATGAATGCAGCTGCATTTAATATCGTTGTAAACCGGTTTGCCAGCGGACCCGTAACCATTGTAAACGAAGGCTTGCTCATGTACCTAAACCAGGAGGAGAAAAAGCAGCTTTGCAAAACGATACATCGTTTACTTAAAGAACGTGGCGGTTGCTGGATCACAGCGGATGTGTATATAAAGCGTTCTCTCGAAATGCAACAGGTTTTTCCGCATACCAAGGGCGAGGCTGCGTTCTTTGAACAGCATAATATAGAGAACAATAAGTTTGACAGCTATGAGGCTGCTGAAACCTTCTTTAAAGAGCAGGGATTTGAAATAGTAAAAGAAGCCACGCCGAATTTTAAGGAGTTGAGTGTACTGCCTCATTTACTAAAGACCATGCCGCCCGAATTTAGTAACAGTGAAACCCCGCCACCTAAAATACAAGCTACGTGGATGTTAAAAGTATAAGACTAGGACGCAAGCGTTTGCCCGGTCCGCTGGTCGGTGGCAGGAACCACCCTGTAATTTAAGGCGGCCGTTGTACCACAGGTTACATCAACCGTAACGCCCGTTATTTTATCAGCCATATCAGAACACAGGAATACCGCCAGGTTAGCTATATCTGCCATCAACGGAAGTTTTTTAAGCATAGTGTCTGCTTTCATTTTTTGGAGCACAAGCTCCATTTCGCGAGGGGCGCTGTCAATCGCTTCTTTAAATACCCGGGAGTCGGGCGAACCACCTGAACGCATATTTACCACCCGTACCCCATAAACGCCTAGCTCTGAAGCCAGGTTCTGCGAAAAGGTTTCTATGGCGGTGCATGCCGGAGCAAATCCGCCCGTGTATGGATAGCCGATGCCACCGGGTGTTGCCGTCAATGATAAAATAACGCCCGATCCTTGCTTCATCATTGCCTTTCCGGCGGCAATGGCTGTTAAAAAACGGGTTTGCATCATTAAGGTAAGTGGGTGTATAAAATCCTCCATTGTCATAGTTGTCAAAGGAATATTCTGAACAACGGTAGTTCCGGTAGCATTGAATGAAATATCTACCGTACCGGCTTGCTGTACCACCTTTTCCAAATGATTATTGACTTCTCTTTCATGTAAGGCATCAACCTGATCTACTTCTGCCTTACCACCGGAGGCGAGGATCTCATTGGCTACTTTTTGCAGGGAGCTGGTTGTGCGGCCTGTTAAATATACTTTGGCGCCAGCAACGGCCAGTGCTTTTGCAACGGCTCCACCCAATGAACCACCGGCGCCATATATAATGGCATTTTTATTCTGAAGCATTTTAATAACTTTTTTAATGAGTGACACCCTTTGATCATTGTAAACCTACAGTTAAAGCAGCTTTTCAGCAGGGTTAAATCGCGACAATTACAGGGGGGTATTGCGACAGGTGAAACCTGAAGATCGTGTTATATATTTTCGAAATCATGCTTTCTTCAATACTTTTACGGCTGCTAAATAGAAAGTATATGAACGGCCAATATAGAAAAGATGTTTATCCAGGACTGGAAGTGGCTATTATCCTTAAAAAAGACCAGCGATCGGGGAAGCTAACCTATGGCATTGTGAAAGATCTACTAACCTCAGCCGCATATCATTCAAGAGGGATAAAAGTACGCCTTGAAGATGGACAGGTTGGCCGGGTAGCGGAGACAGATGTTGTGGACCCGGACGGGGAGTAGGGGGCCTATGTTGCTTTATCATGTCCGCCCGTTTTCGGGATAGCATTCGGCGCATAACCAAAATGCTTTTTAAAGGCATGTGAAAAATGGGATAGATTTTCAAAACCTACCTCAAAATATACATCTATAGGTTTGCGCTGCTTTTCTTCAATTTGATAGTGCGCGAGCTCCAGCCTTCTTTCCGTTAACCATTTTTGTGGTGTCATGTTAAAGGCTTTTATAAAATCTCTTCTGAATGTAGCAACACTACGGCCAGTAAGGTAACTGAACTTTGTCAATGGCATGTTGAACATATAATGCCGTTCCATAAAATTGGTGAGATCTATTTTTCCTGGTTCTTCAAAATTAGCCAGTAAACTATCCAAATTACGGTCAATCGATCGCAGGATACTTATGGCTTCTTCAATTTTAATGGATGCAATATTCGCAGGCAGGTTCTCTTCTAAGTCAAAATAGGGAATGAGCGATGCCAGGCAACTTTCCAGTAAGGGATGTTTTCGAAAAACATGTGTTTTATGGATCGGCTTTGCACTACCGGTAGCTTTGTGCCTGCTGTAAAAATCCTGTAACCGCTCCTTTGTAATATGCATGGCAACGGCCTTATGGGGCTTTCCTTCACTGGGATAGTTAATAACTGTGACCAGCTGATTGCGTGGAATAAGAAAAGTATCTCCTGCTTTAAATGTATATGTGGCATCAGATTGAATGATCCTGGTTTCACCAGAGATAAACCAAACCAACATATGATGTTCAAAAACCACTTCCGTTTTAAAAAGCTTGCCATTATAAACGGACAGCTTAATATCAGGTGTTATATATTTTGTTTCGAATTCCATATGTTCAGGAACGTACATTTAAAATAAAGAAGCAGTATGCATGCAAACGGTTTTACATGTCAAAGATAATACCCGTCATTTCCTCACTAAGCTTCCATAACTTTTTTGCATTTTCAGCATTGACAGAATAAGGTTTTACGCCTCTCAGCGATAAAGGTTCGTTGTAGTTGTGTTCAATGTTTCCTTCATCCAGTTCGGCTATATCCCCGTCTTCACAATATACGCCGCCAAGATCATTTAATAGTACACTGGTTGCGCACCATACTGAAGTAGCGGCTCCCTGTGCTACATGCTTAAGTTTAGCGGCCACTTCAGGGAATATGTTTCCGTTTTTATCATGGGTGCCCATTTGCTGAAATAATGCCATAGGAGCTACGCGTCCAAGATCGGTACCATTTACCGAACCGGGGTGTACAGAAAATGACCGTACGCCAAACGCCTTACCACGATGGTCCATTTCAACAGCAAACAAATTATTGGCTGTTTTGGACTGACCGTAACCTTGCAACGTTTCGTACGCGCGTTGTGCAAAATTTGGATCATCAAAATGAAAGGGCGCCATCTGGTGACCGTACGATGAAACGTTTACTACCCTGGCGCCGTTCGCTTTTTTTAACGCAGGCCAAAGCCTGGCTGTTAGTTGAAAATGCCCTAAATGGTTGGTGGCGAATTGCGATTCATAACCGCGTTTGTCCCGCTGTAAAGGAACCCACATAATGCCTGCATTATTAACAAGAATATGCAGCTCGTCATTTGACGTAAGGAACTTTTTGGCAAATGCATCTATAGATCCCGGATCCATCAGGTCCATTGTTTCAATAAATACGTTTTGTATCCCTTGTAAGTTCTTTGCAGCTTTGTTGGTATCGCGGGCCGGTACAATTACCCGAGCTCCGGCCGAAACAAAGGCTTTTACTGTTTCCAGTCCTATACCTGCATAGCCACCCGTAACAATAGTTGTTTTGCCGCTGAGGTCAATACCTTTTATTACATCAGCAGCG
>DASUVL010000574.1:0-7646 GCA_036379015.1 Niastella sp. | reverse complement strand
CCAGGTATCTTTCAGGGTAACCGTTCTGTTAAATACCAGCTTTTCTTCCGATGTATCTTTATCCAGGCAGAAATATCCTTTACGTAAGAACTGGCAGCGGTCGTTGAAACGCATATTCATCAAAGCAGGTTCGGCATAAGCGCTGGTAATAACCTGCAATGAATTGGGATTGATATAATCTTTAAAATCACCTTCTTCACTGGCAGGGTTTTCTACCCGGAATAACCGGTCGTACAGGCGTATTTCAATGCTGATAGCCTGTGCAACGCTTACCCAGTGCAAGGTGCCTTTTACATGCAGGCCCGACGTATCGGCGCCGCTTTTACTTTCCGGCAGATAGGTACAATGCAATTCGGTTATTTTACCGTTACTGTCTTTCACCACTTCATCGCACCTGATTATATAGGCACTTTTCAAACGCACCATTTGTCCGGGCGCCAGGCGAAAGAATTTCTTGGGCGGATTCTCCATGAAATCTTCCCGCTCGATATATATTTCACGGCTGAAAGGGATCTCCCGGTGCGATGTATTAGGATCTTCGGGATTGTCTTCGCTTTTTACCATTTCAACCGGTGCATCGGCTGGATAGTTTGTAAGTACCACTTTCACCGGGTCAAATACGACCATACGGCGAAGTGCGATCTTGTTCAGGTGTTCCCGTACACAAAACTCAAGCAACGACACATCGATCATATTCTCCCGTTTGGCAATACCAATACGATCGCAAAACTCCCTGATGCTTTCCGGCGTATAGCCGGCGCGGCGTAAGCCCGTGATCGTAGGCATACGGGGATCATCCCAACCGCTTACATGTTTGTCGTTCACCAGTTGCAGCAGTTTTCTTTTGCTGGTTACTGTGTAATTTATATTGCGGCGGGCAAACTCGTATTGATGCGAGGGATATATTTCCAGTTGTTGAATCAGCCAGTCGTACAACTCACGATGTGGCACAAACTCCAGCGTACAAATGGAATGCGTAATATTTTCAATAGAATCGCTTTGCCCATGCGCCATATCGTACATTGGATAAATGCACCATTTGTCACCCGTGCGGTGATGGTGGGCATGTTTAATACGATATAATACAGGGTCGCGCATCAGCATGTTCTGGTGCGTCATATCAATTTTTGCACGCAGCGTGTGGGTGCCGTCGGCAAACTCCCCGTTCTTCATGCGGGCAAACAAATCAAGATTTTCTTCAATGGAGCGGGTGCGAAATGGACTGTCCTTTCCAGGTTCAGTATGCGTGCCTTTCATGGCAGCAATTTGCTCAGAAGTAGAGTCGTCTACATACGCCAGTCCTTTTTGGATCAGTTTTATGGCGTATTCATACATCGTATCAAAGTAATCCGATGCGAATAATTCATTCTTCCATTCAAAACCCAGCCAGCGAATATCATCTTTAATGCTCTCCACATATTCCGTTTCTTCTGTAACCGGGTTGGTATCATCAAAACGGAGGTTGGTGTAGCCGGGATACTTTTTGGTAAGCCCGAAATTTAAACAGATACTCGAAGCATGACCAATATGCAGGTAGCCATTGGGTTCGGGTGGAAAACGGGTTACAATTGACTTATACTTACCCGATTTCAGATCCTCTTCAATGATCTCTTCTATGAAATTCAGACTTTTTTCTTCCGGAGTGGTGATCTCTGCCATAACTCAATAAATTGAATTTGGCAAATCTACGTAATTCTTCCTTCTAAGTACCGGAACAAGCGATAGTTATCGTGGGGAGCGAATTTATTACCGGGCACCGGCTGCAGGAACAATATCGGCGATTGTTGTGCCTTGCCCGCGTGCCGCCGGCAAAGCCTTTGGCGACGCACGGCCGTACAAGACATTGGCAGGCGCGGTCACTCACTGCAGCGTTCGGAACAATATTGAGCAATTCTTCAATTCCACCCCCTCGCTATGAGTTTCATTCCGATTAAACGGAATGAAACTTAAGGGAAATAACTTTTCGAAAAAAAGGATCTTTTAGTACGCAAAGCTGCGCTACACCATCAATTACATCCTTTTTACCAGGATCTGTTGTACCATTTTTGATTCGGTAGACAACTCAAACTTATGGCTGGTGTTGGCTTTGCTATCGCGGATAACGATCACCAGTTTACCATTTTCAACCGGAGCACGGAAAACTTTATTAAAGTTTTTACCGGTAAAGGTTGCACGGTACAGGTTATCGCCATTAGCATCATTTACCAAAATGTCGAATCGGCCACCATCGGCGTTTTCAAATTTTACATTAAAGTAAACCTGGCCTTCTTCCATTTTCAGGCATGATACAGAGGCATTTTCATCTTCAATAGTTGAATCAGAAACTTTGGCTGTTGCAGAATTGAGGGTTAAAATAACCGCCAGCAACATAATAACAGTTTTCTTTCCAAAAGAAAAGGTGTTGAGCATGATTGATTTCATATTCGTTTTGTTTTTAGATACAAAAAATAATAATATGAAAGCGAATCGTTTAAATACAGGAGGCAAGCTGTTGATTAACAAGAGAAGGCAAGCAGCGTAGATGGTGAGAAATAAAAAAGAGCAATTGTTTCTGTATGCAAATTTATACAAAAAACGGTAAAAGGTAACCCAAAAGTATAGATTGTGACTAAAATAATATTTTGGTAATATGGCCCGCCATCATAAAGCGAACCACTCAGCGCCTTAGCAAACGGTTCTGTATCAACTGTTGCAAAACAGTTTCCCGCTCCGTGCGGCTGATGGGAATGTGATATGTGCCGATCGTAATTTCATTGCCTTCAATACTTTCTACTTTATTAGCTGCTACGATATACGATTTATGTGTACGTATAAAACGCCCGGCCGGTAAATGGGTCTCTAAACTGTGAAAGGTGAGATAAGTAATGTATTTTTTTGCAGTGGTATATACCGCTACATAATTCTGCAAAGCTTCAACAAACAAAATATCATCGTACACTATTTTTATGAGCTTGTTATCGCTCTTTATAAAAAAGTAATCCGGCTCGTCGGGTGATGCTGCAACTGCCGGTTGTGTAATGGCGTCCTGCATAGTGCGTGCTTTTGATACCGCCTTCCAGAAACGCTCAAACGAAAACGGCTTTAACAGGTAATCAATGGCATTCCATTCAAAACCTTCAACTGCATATTGCGGATAAGCAGTCGTAAATATCACCATAGGCGGTTGCGATAAGGTCTTCAAAAACTCCATACCCGTCATTTTGGGCATTTGAATATCCAGGAACAACAGATCAATTTTCTCCTGCATCAGCAGGTCAGCCGCTTTTAAAGGATTATCGAACTCACCAACCAGTTGCAGAAAGGGTGCATCCAGCATATATTCCTTCAACCCTTTGCGGGCTATTGGCTCATCATCTATTATAACGCACCGGAGTATCATGATAAATGCAGGTTGAGTTCAATTTTAAAGGTGTGCGGACTGTTCTCTATTTGCAAGGTATGCTTACCGGGATATATTAATTCAAGCCGCCGTTTTACATTAGATAACCCAATACCACCCGTTGGTTCGGTACTTCGCTGCTGATCGTCCTTTGAATTCTCTACAGTAAAGGTAAGCGTACCGTTGCTGCGTTGTAACGCTACCTTAATAAAATTACGCGCATGGGTATGATGTGAAATATGCTTGAATGCATTCTCTACAAACGGGATCAACAACAATGGGGTAATACGGAATCCTTTTACCTGCTCCCCTACCTCAATGCCAACTTCATATTGATTGTCCTTACGCAGTTCCTGCAATCGTATATAATCCTGCAGGTAATGCACTTCTTTTTCTATTTCAATGGTAGGGTTATTACAATCATACAGCTGGTACCGTAACAGATCAGCCATTTGCAGCAAAGTGTTACGGGCGCCGGCATTTTGTTTATCTATCAAAAAATAAATGGTATTTAACGAATTGAATAAAAAATGCGGATTGATCTGCGACTTTAAAAAATTCAATTCTGTTTCGGCTTTTTCTTTGGCCATTTCACCCAACCGTCGTTGTACGCCGGCATAATCGATTAATAATTTAATAGCCGCCCCGGTACTTACCAGTAAAAAATGAGGGATCACATTATCGTATACCCGCACCTTAAACCGGTCCCAAATATCAAATGAGGTATTCAGAAGGTCCGCTTCTACATACATTTTTGTAATGCTGAATGTAAAAACCAGCCCGATAAATAATATGGCAAATAAGAAGTACCTTTTTTTATATAGAAAGCCGGGGATCAGCAGGTAATTGGTGAGGTATACCATCAGTGCCAGATCGGCCACTTTGATAAATGTTATATACCATCCTTTGCCCGGGGGATAGTCCTGGTACCGGAAAAAATGCCACCCAAAGAACAGCAATCCCCAACCCAGCAAATGATGCAGGTAATAACGTTGTATAAAACCAGCCGTATTCATTTGAAAAAATTATTATTGCTGGCCTGGCCAGATAGATCTTACCATCCCGATAGCATCAGGATGGACGATTCATACATCAAATTAAATATACAAAATCGGCATGGGATAACCTGTTACAGGAATAGTACCATTTACTTGATGAAATGCGCTTTTAAATGAAACCTAAACTCAATATGCAATATTCAATTTGCAAGGGCGAGTTGAATCCGTTAATTGCTCCCTCTTTAGGGGGCTGGGGGGTAAAGAAAAAAGAGCTGTAGAAACAGCCCTTTACCATTAATCAATAACCTATGAAAAACACTATTTAATTATGTAAGTCAAAGATATACAGTGGAATGCCGGGTTCATAATCCTTTCGATGTTTGAATAAAAAACCCCGATGAATCATCTGGAAAAACCGATAAGCTATTATTGGCGGGCGCCAAAAAGAAGGCTTCCAATGCGTACCAGGGTACTCCCCTCTTCTATAGCCACCTGGTAATCACTGCTCATACCCATTGATAAATTATTAAATTGATTAAGCCAGGGCAGGCCTGCACAATGATCGAACAGTAATTTGAGGTATTTAAATTCTTTGCGGATCTGGTCCAGATCACCGGTGAGTGAAGCCATACCCATCAACCCCGTTACTTCTACGTTTTTAAGCTCATTTAGGAGTTTATACTTATGAATAGCATCCATCACGTCCATTAATTCCAGTTCATTAAACCCAAATTTGGTTTCCTCCTGGGCAACATGTACCTGTAGCAGACAATGGATCACCCGGTCGAATTTCCGGGCCTGTTTATCAATTTCCAGTAATAATTTGTAGCTGTCAACCCCATGAATTAAATGCACAAACGGAGCAATGTATTTTACCTTATTAGATTGCAGGTGACCTATAAAATGCCAGCGGATATCGTTTGGCAGCAGAAGCTGTTTTTCGCCCAATTCCTGCACATAGTTCTCGCCAAAATCGCGTTGCCCCTGATCATACAACGCCTGAATATCTTCAACTGGTTTGGTTTTCGACACGGCAACCAGTGTAACTTGCTTTGCATGTAATTGTCCGGTAATTTCCTGGTAAGCTTTTGTATTAACCGCCATCAATAGTTCTGTTTATTCAATGATACAAACAATACCTTACGTTCGCAGCAAAGGTAAGTTGTACGGCGGTAACTGTTATATTTAGCTTGAAGTGGCTTAATAAAACCTTTGTATTTCATTAGCACATTATTTCAGTATTGTGCGGCTGATCACAATGCGTTGTACTTCGCTGGTGCCTTCATAGATCTGGGTGATCTTGGCATCGCGCATGAGGCGCTCTACATGGTATTCCTTTACATAGCCATAACCACCATGTACCTGTACCGCTTCTACGGTTACCCACATGGCTGCTTCACTGGCAAACACTTTGGCCATAGATGAACTTAATGTATAATCGAGGTGTTGGTCTTTTTCCCATGCAGCTTTTAAACACAATAAACGAGCGCATTCAACCTTGGTAGCCATATCGGCCAGTTTAAATTGAATGGCCTGATGATGCATGATCTCTTTACCAAAGGCCTTTCTTTCTTTTGAATATTTTAATGACAGTTCATAAGCGCCGCTGGCAATTCCCAATGCCTGGGAAGCAATGCCTATGCGGCCTCCGGCCAGGGTTTTCATCGCAAATGTAAACCCGAACCCATCGCCTCCGATGCGGTTTTCTTTGGGCACTTTTACATCGGTAAATGCAATGCTATGGGTATCGCTGCCCCGTATGCCCAGCTTATTTTCTTTGGCGCCAACTGTAACACCCGGCCAGCTCTTTTCTACAATAAATACATTGATGCCTTTGCTGCCTTTCTCAACATCAGACTGTGCCATCACCAGGTAAACGGATGCCGATGATCCGTTGGTGATCCAGTTCTTGGTTCCGTTTAATATATAATGATCGCCTTTATCTTCTGCAATTGTATGTTGCGAAGTAGCATCGCTGCCGGCCTCCGGTTCGCTTAATAAAAAAGCGCCAATGTGCAGCTCACCGTTTTTACGGCCCTGGGCCAATGGCACCAGGTATTTTTGTTTTTGTTCCTCTGAACCGAATTTTTCAAGCCCCCAGCAAACCAGGCTGTTGTTCACGCTCATACAAACACTTACACTGGCATCTATCTTACTGATCTCTTCCATAGCCAGTACATAGCTGATAGTATCCATACCAGCGCCACCATAATCCGGACTTACCATCATACCCATAAAGCCCAGCTCAGCCAGTTTCAAAACCTGCTCCCGGGGAAATTTCTGGTGCTCATCACGTTCTATAACCCCTGGCAGGCATTCAGTCTGGGCAAAATCGCGGGCGGCCTTCTGGATCATTAAATGTTCTTCAGTAAGTTGGAATTGCATAACACGAATTTAGTAACTGGGCGCAAAAATAACAGAATTCATTACATAAACTAACATTCGTTCGTATTAATTTTAAGAGAGTTGTTAAAAGAAAAGGCAAGTCTCTTACCTACAGGCAGCTAATTCGCCTTACATGGAGGCTTTAGTTAATGTTTTACCGCCTCATTTGAACAAGGTGTAGAACCGCAAACTACCACCTGTTAGCTGAATTGGCTATATTTGGGCGCTACCCCCTGTTCATTGTTTTAGTCATTGATATTATTTTAAAAAATTACTATATAATTATATGTCGCGTAAAGAAAAAAAAGTAGTTCAGGTAACTTCAGAAATTGGCCGCTTACGACGATTGCTGGTTCATAGCCCTGATAGTGGCCTGGGCAAAGTAGTACCTTCCAAAGCTCAGGACTGGTTGTTTGAAGACATCGTGCACCTGGAAACCATGCGCAAAAAAGAGTATGATTATTACACTAAAATATTATTGTATTTTTTAGATCCCGAAAAGATAAGGGGTCGTTTGCACCAGGTAGATGCGCCTGAAAATAACCGTGATTTTTATAAACCGGAAAAACAGGAATTCTTCAGATCAGATAAAGTAGTGGAGCTGGAATGGTTACTCGCCGATATACTGGAAGACCAGGAAATAAAACTAAAGCTCGTTGCATCGGTTTGCGCGGTAGAAGGCTGTTCGTATGCCACCCAGAACGAATTGCTTGAATTATCATCCCGCCTGTTATCGAAAACCATTATCAGCGGGACCATAGATGACGACCGGTTGCTATTCCCGCCTATTCCCAACTTCATTTTCACCCGCGACATTGGCATTGTTATCAATGAATATGTATTATTGAACAAACCGGCTAAAACAGCCCGGCTGCGCGAAGCCC
>DASUVL010000573.1:0-6608 GCA_036379015.1 Niastella sp. | reverse complement strand
GAAAAGGAATTATTATCAACTACTTTTTTTACACCGCATGAAATGGCTACCATCACGATACTGGCAGACATCATCATTCCTCGTGATGACATAAGCGGCAGTGCATCTGATGCCAAAGTGCCTGATTTCATTGAATTCATGGTAAAGGACAGGCCTGAAAATCAAATTCCCATGCGGGGTGGTTTACGCTGGCTGGATGTGGAAAGCCTGAAACGTTTCGAAAAACCGTTTAAAGATCTTGATCAGAAACAGCAGCTAAATATTGTAGATGATATTGCTTATCCCGAAATAACATATAAAGATGAAAAAGGGAATAAAGTACAAAAGGGCAGAAAAGCCAAGATCGGAATGGCGCAAGGTATTGCCTTTTTTAATCTCATGCGCGATATGACCGCCTCCGGGTTCTATACCAGCGAGATCGGCGTGAAAGACGTTGGCTATGCCGGTAATGTGCCCAACAAATGGAACGGTGTGCCCGACGATGTGTTGAAACAATATGGCCTGGCTTATTCGGAAAGAGAAATGAAAGAGTGCGCGAAATACTGAGGTCAGAAGTCGGAAGTCTGATGTCAGAAATACGATATAAAAAAGCCCGCAAGTTGATAACCAGCTTGCGGGCTTTGTATTTTAAATATTTGTAATTGCTTGCAACGTGCAGCTGTATTTTGCTTTTGTTTGCAGCCTGTAGCTTGCAACTGAAATTTGAAATTCGAATTTATTTAACAGGTATAAAGAAATAGAACGTAGCCCCTTTATCCAGTTCGCCTTCTGCCCGCATAAATCCATGGTGGTTCTCAACGATCTTTTTACAAATGGCCAGTCCGATCCCCGAACCACTGTATTCATTGCGTCCATGCAACCGCTGGAATAGTTCAAATACTTTGTCTGCATATTCCTGTTCAAAGCCAATGCCGTTATCCGCTACACTGAACCGGAGATAATCCTTGCCGGGTAAAGCATCTTTTTCGTTCAATGCGGCGGCCTTTACATGGGTTGCGTTGATCTCAATAACAGGAGTGGTATCTGTTTTGGAATATTTCAGCGAGTTACTGATCAAATTCGAAAGTAATTGCCTGAACTGAAAAGGAATGATGGTTATGGTGGGCAGATGCGCCGATTCTATCACTGCCTTTTTCTCCTCAATCCGGTGTGCCAGTTCCTTTTTTACATCATCCAGCAGTACATTCAGATCGGTGGGTTCAAAATTCTTACGGGCAGTAGTGGTACGCGAAAACTCCAGCAAAGAATCGATGAGGTTTTGCATGCGTATGGCCGCTTTCACCATCCGGTCGAAGTAATCTTTACTATTGTCGCTTAAATGGGCTGCATCTTTTGCGAGAATAAGATTGCCAAATGCCTGTATCTTTCGCAAAGGTTCCTGTAAATCGTGGCTGGCCACATAGCTAAAGGAAGAAAGTTCGCCGTTACTGCGTTCCAGCTCCCGGTTCTTCTGTTCCAACTGTTCTGCATACATTTTCAGCCGGTCTTCCGCCAATTTCCGTTCTGTAAGATCACGGGTCACTTTTGAAAAACCGATGATGTCATTTTTGTCGTCATGCAAAGCGGTTATCACCGTATTACCCCAGAAAGTAGAGCCATCATTACGCACCCGTAACCCTTCCTGAGTAGATTTTCCTCTTTGGCAAGCTTCTTCGATCAATCTCTCCGCCAGGCCCTTATGCTGGTCTGCAAGTGTGTAAAACAACCGGAAATGTTTGCCGATGATCTCTTCAGCTGTATACCCTTTTATCTTTTCAGCGCCTTTATTCCAGTTTTCAATATATCCTTCCCGGCTCAGTAAAATAATGGCATAATCTTCCACCTCGTTGGTCATGCGTAAATAGCGTTCCTCGCTCTGGCGCAACTCTTCGTTCCGCAATTCCAGTTGATTATTGATGGCTGTTAATTCCCGGGTTGTTTCTTCCAGCGCTTTGTTCTTGTGCGATATTTCGTGGGTTCTTTCAGCCACCCGTTTTTCAAGTTCAAGCCGTATGGCCTTACGTTCATGAATATCAATACTTGAACCTATGTAACCCAGAAAAGTGCCGTCATATGAAAAGCGGGGAATGCCATGACAAACGATCCACCGGTACTGGCCATCGTTCCGTTTCAACCTGAACTCTACTTCAAAATTGCGATGGGCTTCAAATGCCTCATTATAGGCGCCCAGGCCTGTTTCCAGGTCTTCAGGGAATATGCCTTCTTTCCACCCCTCCCATAATTCGTTCTCCATATGCCGGCCGGTAAATTCCAGCCATCTTTTATTAAAGAAAGTAAAGCGCTTTTGCGGGTCCGACATCCACACCATGACCGGGGCAGAATTTACAACGAACCTGAACCGCTCTTCGCTTTCCCGCAGGGTTTGCTCTATTCGTTTTACTTCATCAATATCCGTACAGGTTCCGTACCATTTAATGATCTGACCGCTATCGTTTTTAATAGGCAATGCACGAACGAGGAACCACTGGTACCCTTCAACCGGATATTTTATTTTAAAGCGGAATTCAATTTCATACGGTTCGCCCGAACGAACTACGTTATGCCACGATTCAATACATCTTGCCTGATCATCGGGGTGTACATGGATAAGAAAACTATTGTCGCCAAATTGATTTTCTTCTCCTATTAACCGGTACCATTGTTTGTTATAATAATCAACATAGCCATCAGCATTGGCGGTCCATACGATCTGGGGCATGGAGTCGGCGAGTTGCCTGAACTGTCTTTCGCTATGCCGTACGGCGTCTTCGGCCTGCTTGCGTTGGTCAATGTTTATCACCGATCCAATATAACCTTCAAATACACCCGCTGCATCAAACATGGGTGAACCGGAATCTAATATCCAACGGTAAATGCCATCTGCTCCCCGGATGCGGTATTCTAAATTAAATGGCACCTGTCTGGCATTGGCTTCCTGAAACCCGTGCTGCATCTGTTCTATATCATCTTCATGTACCACCGTTAACCAGTCGTACCCCAACGTTTTATCGGGTGTTTGTCCGGTATAGTCGTACCATTTTTGGTTTACATACGTACAATACCCATCGGGTCGGGTTATCCAAAGCATTACAGGAATGCTATCGGCCAGGCGGCGAAAATAGCGCTCGCTTTTTTCCATTCTTTTCCTTTCCAGCACATGATCGGTTACCTCCCGGCCTACCAGCATAACCCCATTGATGGAGCCATCTGCTTCGGTTAGCGGATAGAATAAGAAATTGAAATAAACCTGTTCCGGTTTGCCGTTGCGGGCAACCTGAATGGATAAGCCGTTTTCGATATGCAGCTGACCGCTTTGAAGTACCTGGTCTATCAACTGCTCAAGCGATTGACCTTTTAATTCCGGTATGGCGTGGTATAAATGTTGGCCGGTAAGCCCGCTGACCTGCCCGCCCATAATTTGTAAAAATGAATCATTGACCAACTCTACCTTGTAATCGGGTATTCGTACAATAAGAATACTTATAGGCAGCTGTAATAAAATGTCGTAGATCTTTTTGTGACCGGCCACCAACCGGGTTGTATTTTCTGTGGCAGTTACCAGCATGCCGCCTGTTTTACCAGATTCGTTGGGGATGGGTATGCAAGAAAAAGTAAATGGGGTTGCCTCCGTATAGCCGCTTCGGTTAATAGAGCATGTAATATCTGGTAGGTTTACCGGTTTACCTAGCATCACCCGGTCAAGCACCGGTCCCATAGTTTTCCACTGGCCGGCAAATGTGGTGTGAGCCGGTTGGCCCATAGCCTGTACAGGCTGTTCGCTTATGAGCGGCCGGCAGGCATCGTTAAAAAATAAAGTACCGGAAGGTCCCCAGGCAATAAACATGGGTACATGTGAATGCAGTAAAATGCTGATAGTGGTCTGCAGGCTTTGCGGCCAGGTTGCCGGATCGCCCAACGGGGTTGTTGACCAGTTTATAGATCTGATTATTTGCCCCGATTCACCACCACCTGATAAAAAATCCTGTTTATTCAAGGCGTTCACCTCCATCTCCATAGAAAGAAAAAATTAGAATACAGGTTATTGACCGATGTAACAATGAGTAAATTATATAACATGTTAGTTCAGGCCTCCCCTATATCATTGCCCGTTGAAAATAAATGATATTCATGAATCCGGATAAAATTTTTATGTAATTGATATGCCATAACTCCATTGTTCCGGATCAATTGTTTACCGGCAAAAAAATAGCCACCCGTAGGTAGCTATTATATATGCTAGGGCCAAGTTGGTTCTAAAATCGCGAAACGGCAAACGGCAAACGTGAAAAAAACGCTTCAGGCTGCGAACTGCAAGCGAATACAGAACTTACACTGGAAGCTGTATTAACTTTCACATTTCTCATTCTTAATTCCTTATTTTTCATTTCCCGCTTCTCCCCCTTTAGGTGCTGGGAGGTTACACCAACTCTTCCTTCGCCGTTTTTGAATAATCGTCAATCAACTTGCGCTGCTCGTCAAACGGCACGGGTACGTAATCAAAAAACTTCATGGTGAACTTGGCGCGCCCCTGTGTGATTGAACGAAGCGACGAGGAGTAACCATCCATTTCGGCCAGCGGTACTTTGGCGATCACTTTTTGAAAATGTCCCTGGGTATCGATGCCCTCCACCACGGCCCGGCGGCTCTGCAGGTCGCCCATAACAGCACCGGTGAGGTCATCGGGACATAAAACATCTATCTGGTAAACAGGTTCCAGTAATTGCGGATCAGCTTGCTGGAAAGCCTGTTTAAAAGCCATCAGGCCGGCGATCTTGAAAGAAATATCATTACTATCTACAGGATGCATTTTACCGTCAAAAACCGACACCCGTACATCCCGCACGTATGATCCTGTAAGCGGACCTGTATGCATTTTTTCCATAACTCCCTTTAAAATGGAAGGCTGAAAGCGATTATCGATCGCTCCGCCTACGATACAGTTAAAATAAACCAGTTTACCGCCCCAGTCAAGTTCGTGTACATCCCGGCCGCGTACGTTTAAGCCAGTTGGGTCGGGCATGCCTTCGTACCAGGGCTCTATGCGTAAATACACTTCGCCAAACTGGCCGGCACCCCCACTCTGCTTTTTATGCCGGTAATTGGATTCGGCCATCCGGCGAATGGTTTCGCGATACGGGATACGGGGCTTTACAAATCTTACTTCTACTTTATGAAAATGCTCTATTTTCCATTTTGCCACGGCCAAATGCATATCGCCCTGGCAATGGATGAGCGTTTGTTTTAGTTCTTGTGATTGTTCAATGATCAGGGTGGGATCTTCTTCCCGTAGCTGGTGCAATGCCAGAGATAATTTTTCTTCTTCTCCCTTTTTGATGCTTTCAATGGCTACTGTCATATTGGACGGTGGAAACTCAATGGGATGTAGTTCGTAGTTCTTCCCCCGTACGTGCAGCGTATTATTAACATGGGTGTTCCTTAACTTCAGGGTGGCCCCAATATCACCGGCAACCAGTTCGGTTATATTGGTCCGTTTATTTCCTTCAACGAGGAATAACTGGTTCAGTTTTTCGGTAACATTGGTCGATTCGTTTTCCAGCTCCATTCCGCCTTGTACTGTGCCTGAATATACTTTAAAGAACGACATATCGCCTACATGTGGCTCACTGATGGTCTTGAAAATAAAAATGCAGGCCGGTCCGTTGGCATCGCAAGGCAGCTGTTGCCCGTTTTGCGTTGTCTGCGGCGGCATTTCGTTGGCGCTTGGGCAAACATTGTCAATGAAGCCCATCAGACGGCCGCTGCCCATATTCCTTTCGGCACTCAGGCAGAATACAGGAAACAGGTCATGGTTGATCATAGCCTTTTTCAATCCTGCCTTCATTTCGTCTTCATCAAGCTCGCCCTTGTCAAAGTATTTTTCCATCAGTGATTCATCATTACTGGCCACTGCTTCTATCAGTTCTTTATGCAGTTCATCGGCACGCTGCCGTTCATCTTCGGGAATGGGTAGTTTTTCAGGTTTGCCGCCGGTATCTTTGAATTTATACATCGTCATGCGAAGCACATCGATGATCTCATGAAAACCGGCGCCCTGTTGCCGCGGGTATTGCACCACAGCAACCTTATTACCAAAATGGGCTTTCGCTTCGCGTATGGTTTTATCAAAATCGGCATTGTCTTCGTCCAGTTTATTAATGGCGAAGATCATGGGCGTTTTAAATTGCTCAGTATATTCCCAAATAATGTCGGTACCCACTTCAACACCCATTACCGCATTGAGTAGCATGACGCCGGTATCGGCAACCCGAAGGGCCGATATTACTTCACCTACAAAATCGTCGTAACCGGGCGTATCAATGATGTTGATCTTAAATCCCCGCCATTTGGTGTGCATTAATTTGGAGAAGATGGAATTACCACGCGCCTGTTCCAGTTCATGGTAATCGCCGATGGTATTTCTTTCGGCAATGGTGCCGCGGCGGGTTATGAGGCCTGCTTCATATAGCATGCATTCCGCCAACGTGGTCTTACCGCAGCCAGCATGACCCAGCAAGACAACATTTTTTACGTGTGAGGTATCAAATTCAGCCATAGCAAACAATTTTTTAAAATTGAAGAATAGGTAGTTTTAAAAAGGTATGGATGCGGCTGATGCAGGGGTGATTATC
>DASUVL010000572.1:0-3058 GCA_036379015.1 Niastella sp. | reverse complement strand
ATACAACCGATCTGCGGTTGGCTGCCACCTGTTCCATCATTTCCTATAATGACACCCTGGCACAGGTTGGAACAGGATCTTTATCTATTACTATCAATAAATGGAACCGCATGCTGGTGCCCACGCCTTTAGGAAAATCGTCTACAAAAGGCACCAGCATTAACTGGCCGCTTTTACGATATGCTGATGTACTGTTAATGCTGGCCGAAAGTGAGAACGAATTGAACGGACCTACGGCTATTGCTCTGGATGCATTTAGAAAAGTACGCCAGCGTGCTTTCCCATCGGCTTTATGGAGCGATAAGGTTGATGCGTATATGGCTACCGTTGCAACTGATAAAAATTCATTCTTCAATGCCATTGTAAATGAACGGGCCTGGGAACTGGGTGGCGAAATGATACGGAAATTCGACCTGGTGCGCTGGAACCTGTATGGCAAGAAAATAGCCGAAACCAGGAATACCTGTAATCAAATGGGCCAGGATGCCGTTGGTGGTGTTGGCACATACAGCGATCTGCCCGACATCCTGTATGCCAAAAGAAATAGTGACAAGTCGCTTACGTTCCTGAACAGGTATAGAAGAGTGATTGGCGCTGTTCCGGCAGAATACGATATAAAAGTAAACTGGCTTGTTAACCTGTGGAATAAAAATGCCAACGGTCCTAACCAGGGTGGTCCGGCTAATTACAACCTGTGGCAATGGAGAGGTTATACCGATAATTCAGGTACCACCCCCGTACGCTATGTACTGCCTTTGCACAACGACGTTATAACCAGCAGCCAGGGCAGCCTGCAAAATGAATATGGTTATTAATAAATTTTTTTTCAGGGAAAACAAATTAATCCATGAACAAGACATTATATATACTGGCATTAACCGCATTTGTTTATGCTTCCTGCAAAAAGGATGACCTGGGACCAACCAGGTTATTCAGACCTGTAGGAACCGGGGAATTAACAGCAGACTCCAATACCATTGTAGCATCGTGGCAAAAGATCGCCGGCGCTACCAACTATGTGATTGAGGTAAGCCGTGATACCTTTGCCACCATCGATCAGTCGCTTTCAGTTGATAGCAATGCAGCCGTGGTTAAAAAGCTATTATTTAACCAGCTGTACCAGGTGCAGGTGAAAGCCGTTGCAGCCGACACAGCCATGAATTCAAAATGGAGTAACCTGGGCGCTGTTAAAACTTTGTCCTCTATATTGAAGATGCCCGACATTGATGATATCACCTTTAATTCGGTGCGTGCCCGCTGGGCAACCAAAGGCGCCCCGGTTACATCTCTTAAGATCATTAAAAACGCGGACAGTTCCGTGGTAGCCACCGTTACCCTGTCGGCAACAGATGTAACAAACGAGTTTAAAGTGATCGACGGACTGATTGCGGACACCCGGTACACGATATACCTGTACAGCGAAAAAGACGAAAGAGGCTATGTTGCTTTTTCAACGAAGGTGCCATTTTCCGGTACGGTCATAGACCTAACGGACATCACAGGCCGGCCCGGCGTATTGGCCGATACCCTGCCGGTAATTCCTTCAGGCAGTACGATCCTGTTGAAAAGAGGAGAAACATACAACATCTCAACCACTACCAGCCTTAACAAAACGCTTATTTTCATGAGTGGGCCCGACCTGTCGACCACGGCGCAGGCAAGGATCTATTTTACCAGCAATTTTACTTTTGCAGCAAATTCAACTATTGATTCAATAGAGTTTAATGATCTGTACCTGTACAGTGATAATTACGGCGGCCGGTATGTATTTAACAATACCAATAGCGCCAATATCGGCAAGCTAAAATTCATGAACAGCCGGATAGAGATCTTCCGGGGTGTGGTACGCCTCCAGTCCGGTACCCTCAACATGACAGACTTCATCGTTGACAATTGCATAGTGGATAGCATCAGTAATTATTTTGTGCTGACCGTAGGAACCACAGCAAGCAGGGTCAATACCGTTTCCATGACCAATAGTACTTTTTATAAAGTGGAAGGTGTAATTGCCAGCGTCCAAACTTCCAATTCCGTATTGATCTCGGATTGTACGTTTAATGAAGCGCCTTTGGGCAATAGTAAAAATGTTTATGTTGATTATAACGCCAATGTTATTACCAATGGCCTTACAATAAAAAATAGCCTGTTCGGCATTGGAAAGATCAGTGCCGGCGCTACTACCGTCAAAGATCTCAGGCTTGGTACAGGTACCGTGGTCACACTCGGCAACAACTACAAAACAGATGATCATAAGACAGCAACAGGAAACGATTTCCCTACTATTAACCCCTCCATTCGTACGTCTGTACAATTGTGGCAGGACCCCTATAACGGGAACTTCAAGATAGCAGATCAAACTTTCCCGGGTCGCACATCTACCGGCGCCCCCCGATGGAGATAGTACAACCAATCAACATAAGGAGCAGCCATTAAATCGCTGTGAAAAAACACACACCTGTCGCCTCCGGTAAAAAGCCGGAGGCGCCAAACAGGTGTCCTTTGCCTGCACGTATTTAAACCACCCAGAATAAAAAAACGATACTATGTCACATGAAAAAAACAGGGTATTGATCAGCTGCCTGCTAATGATGCTGGCTTTGATCGGAAGCGTTGCATTGCATGCGCAACAACCCGCTTTCCCCGGCGCAGAAGGGGCCGGAATGTTTACAAGCGGTGGCCGCGGAACGGCCACCGCACCTACTACGGTTTTTGAAGTCACCAACCTGCTCGATGATGGACAGCCCGGCAGCTTACGGTATGCCCTAACTGCCCCTGCCACTTATCGCACTGTGGTGTTCCGGGTTTCAGGGACCATTCATTTAACTTCAGGATTGAACATTAAAGCCAACACCACCATCGCCGGGCAAACCGCACCCGGTGACGGTATTTGTGTGGCAGACCATCCCGTTTCTATCAGCGGAGATAATGTCATTGTGCGATATATGCGCTTTAGGTTAGGCGATAAGAACCAGAAAAAAGTAGATGCCAATGGCAATCCGGTTGATGGCAGTGGCGGCGGTGACGCTTTTGGCGGCCTGGGCCCCAATAATATTATCAT
>DASUVL010000571.1:0-3292 GCA_036379015.1 Niastella sp. | reverse complement strand
TATAATCTTGTTCTGTGTTCGGTGCTTCCCTCAAAATATATCCATCTATCAGGATATTTGTTGGTATACGATTCAACGACTTTTACAATGGTAGCTAATATTTTATTCCTGTCACCATTATTGCTAATATTCAAATCATCGAGGTCACCATTTTCTTTAATATCACCAAAAGCCAAATTATAAACACCATGCCATTGGGTTGAAGTAAATTCAATTCGCTTTGGAATCTTTCCATTATGGCCCTCACTCATGAACTCGAACCTGGCATATTTTGAATCTGCCTCAATCTCAGTGTACACATCATACTTCATGCTTTCAAAAATATAGGATACCCCTTACTGTTTTATAAAGCAATCAGATTATTTCAGGATTTATTGATCATACACAAATCACCGAGTCAGAAGACAGTCCAGACAGTCTATTTTTAAACTCACATGGTAAAATTTATTTACTCGCTATCACCCACTGTATCACTTTTTTCCCTAACTTAAATTATTGCCTGCCGATAAGTATTTCCATTTATTACATATCTGAATTTTCTTATTTAACATATGCACCTGACACCACGGGAATCAGAAAAACTATTATTGTTTTTAGCAGGAGAACTGGCAGAAAAAAGGAGAGCGCGTGGTTTGAAACTGAACTATCCAGAAGCGATCGCGCTTATCAGCAGCCACCTGCAGGAAGCAGCCCGCGATGGCAAATCGGTTGCCGAACTTATGCAATACGGCGCCACCATTTTAACCCGCGAGGATGTAATGGAAGGTATTCCGGAAATGATACATGAAATACAGATCGAAGCCACCTTCCCCGATGGCACTAAACTGGTTACCGTTCACGATCCCATACGATAGTTTGTAATAAAACCAACCAACATGATTCCCGGAGAATACATCTTACAACCCGCTGCTATTATAGCCAATGCCGGCCGCGCAACAGCCACTGTTGTTGTTGTAAATACCGGCGACCGGCCGGTACAGATCGGTTCGCATTTTCATTTCTTTGAAGTCAACCGCCAACTGCAGTTCAACCGGTCCGCAGCCTATGGGATGCGGCTGAACATTCCGGCAGGAACTGCCGTACGATTTGAACCCGGTGAAGAAAAGGAAGTGCAGCTCGTAGCATTCGGCGGCACGCAAAAAATATTCGGGTTTAACAACCTGGTGAACGGCGACATAACCGACACCAATAAAGAACAGTCGGTACAAAATGCGTTGAACGCTCAATTCAAAAACCAATCTGCATGAGCTTACCGATCAACCGGATCAAATATGCCAACATGTATGGCCCTACCACGGGCGATAAAGTGCGGTTAGGTGATACAGAGCTATTCATTGAAATAGAAAAGGACTTTACCGTATATGGCGATGAGGCCAAATTCGGTGGTGGCAAGACTATTCGCGATGGCATGGCGCAATCGGCCAGAGCTACCCGCGATGAGGGCGTTCTGGACCTGGTGATCACCAGCGTAATGATCATTGATCACTGGGGCATTGTGAAAGCAGATATTGGCATTAAAGATGGTAAGATCGTTGGCATTGGCAAAGCAGGTAATCCCGACACCATGGATGGGGTAGATGCCAATATGATCATTGGAGCAGCTACAGAAGTACATGGCGGAGCGGGCTTAATAGCCACAGCCGGCGGTATCGATACGCATATTCATTTCATATGTCCGCAACAGATAGATCATGCCTTGTACAGCGGCATTACCACCATGATCGGTGGCGGTACGGGTCCGGCAGATGGCACCAATGCCACCACCGTAACACCAGGCGCATGGAATATGCAAAAAATGCTGGAAGCAGCAGAAGCATTTCCCATGAACCTGGGATTTTTAGGTAAAGGCAACTGCGCCGCATTGCCTCCATTAGAAGAACAGATTGCCGCCGGTGCAGTGGGATTGAAGATCCATGAAGACTGGGGCAGCACCCCTGCCGTCATCGATGCATCCCTGAAAATCGCTGATCTATATGATGTACAGGTGGCTATTCATACCGACACATTAAACGAAGCTGGTTTTTTAGAAGATACAATTAATGCCATCAATGGCCGCGTGATCCACACCTATCATACCGAAGGCGCTGGTGGAGGCCATGCACCCGATATCATAAAGGCAGCCATGTATCAACATGTGCTTCCTTCATCTACCAACCCTACCCGTCCGTTTACGGTGAACACGATTGATGAGCACCTGGATATGCTGATGGTATGTCACCATTTAGATAAATCGGTACCGGAAGATGTATCATTTGCCGACTCCCGTATTCGACCTGAAACCATTGCGGCAGAAGATATTTTGCATGACATGGGTGTGTTCAGCATGATGAGCTCCGATTCGCAGGCTATGGGCCGCGTAAGTGAAGTGATCATCCGTACCTGGCAAACAGCGCATAAAATGAAGATACAGCGCGGTGCGTTACCTGAAGATGAAGGCAAAAGCAATGACAACTTCCGGGTAAAAAGGTATGTAAGCAAATACACCATCAACCCGGCTATTACACATGGCATTTCAGCGTATGTAGGTTCTCTGGAACCTGGTAAATTGGCCGACCTGGTATTATGGAAGCCGGCCCTGTTTGGCGCCAAACCGGAAATGATCATCAAAGGTGGTATGATCATCGCCAGCCGGATGGGCGATCCCAATGCCTCCATCCCTACCCCGCAACCCGTCATTTACCGGCATATGTTTGGCGCTTATGGCAAAGCGTTGTCTGCCACCTGTGCTACGTTTGTTTCAAAATTATCGCTGGATAAAAATATAGTGCAGCAATACGGCCTGCAAAAAATGATCTTACCGGTCATGAACTGCCGTTCCATTTCAAAAAAAGATATGGTGCATAACAATGCAACACCTGCTATTGAAGTAAATCCGGAAAATTATGAAGTAACGGTTGATGGGCAGCCCGTCACCTGTGAACCCATTGCCGTAGCACCACTGGCGCAACGGTATTTTTTATTCTGAATATATAAACCAATTTCTACGAATGCTGATCAAACAAAAGAACGGGAACATAAGTACCATCAACATCAACAACCGGTGTATTGACTGGCTGCAGTTGGAATGGTACGAAACCAGCAAACGCATATTGCGCAAACAAACCCAATCGGGCAATGACATGGCGCTAAAATTCCTCGATAACAACCCGGCGCTAACACAAGGCGATGTGTTGTATGAAGATGACAAGCTCATCGTTGCCGTAGACATTCTGGCCTGCGAGGTACTGGTTATTAAACCCGGCAATCTGTTTGAAATGGCCTCGGTCTGTTACGAGATCGGTAATAAACATTT
>DASUVL010000570.1:0-3106 GCA_036379015.1 Niastella sp. | reverse complement strand
TCCAGCGTATTGAAGGTGAGTACCGGCAAAACAGGACCAAAAATCTCCTCCCTCATAAGGGGTGAATCCAGTGGTACATTTTCCAATATGGTAGGCTCAAGATATAACTGGCTGATGTTATGGCCGCCTCCATGAACTATGGTTCCCTGGGCTAAGTACCCAACGAGACGTTGAAATTGTTTTTCATTAATTATTTTACAGTAATTGTAGCTTTCAGCTGCATTATCTGAATAAAATGACCGGATGGCATTTTTTAACGCAGCGATCAATTCATTCTTTTTTGAAGTATGCACCAAAACATAATCAGGTGCGATACACATTTGACCCGCATTGGAGAATTTGGTAACCGCGATCCGGCGGGCCGCAACAGATATATTGGCATCACTTTCTACAACACATGGACTTTTACCCCCAAGCTCCAACGTTACGGGCGTTAATTGAGTAGCCGCCATTTGATAAATAAGCTTCCCCACTGCGGTACTGCCAGTATAGAACACATGGTTAAACCGGAAATTATTCATTAATGCGGGTACTACCTGGCCGCCATCTCCTTCAACGAATAATATGTATTCATCTGAAAATATTTCTTTAATGATCTCACCCATTACTTTGGCAGTGGCAGGCGCCAGCTCAGAAGGCTTTAATACAACACAATTACCAGCAGCAATGGCGCCTACTAAAGGGGTAAAAAGCAATTGTAATGGATAATTCCACGGGCTGATAATAAATACAACACCCAATGGCTCACGCAATACAAAACTGGATGAAGGTAAATTCACGAGATTGGTTTTTACCCTTTCCCGTTGCATCCAATGAGGTAAGCTACGCAATGCCAGATTTATTTCTGCCATCACAACCCCTAGCTCTGTAACCCAGCTTTCTTCAGGGCTTCTTTTTAAATCGCTATATAAAGCATCATATAAAGATTGTTCATATTTCAGCATGATTGTTTTCAGCAACTGCAACTGGTGTTTACGAAATGCCAGCGTTCGGGTACCACCACTTTCGTAAAAGGCCCGCAATCGTTGCAGCTTTTGTTGAATGATCTCAGGGTTCATATGCATGCTATTTGGCAGAGAAATAGTTAGTACAGGTAAGTTAAGCATTTCATATGAAGCAGGTATATTACGACCAGGAAATGGCCAAAAATAAAACAGGAAGCAGGGGATATGAATGAAACTAAATGGCCGAATTAATACGCACTATTTCTTCAATTCCCTTGCTTCCCTTTTGCTTCTGGTTCTATTCGGTGCCAGGGGGTACAACCACCATTTTATTCCTTTGTTCGTTAATTTGTTTTAATATTATATAACATGCTTCAATGAGCGCTTCTACTTTTTCATAAAAGTAAAGATGATTGCTTCGATCAAGCGGTTCGCTTGAAATACTTCCGGAACTCGTTACAACTTCTACGGCCCATTTCCATAATATGTCACGAGTATCGTTTAAATGATAGCATTCGAAAAAATCTTCAAAGACCTTTGTTGGGTTTTGACATTCTTCTTCGGTTAAACGCAGCGGTTGATTATACCACTGAGGGTGATGATTACAGGTTCGCATAAAATAAGTTTAAACTGGTTAATATATTTAAAATGAATTCATAGGAACCCGGTTTACAGGTATGTGTTACCATAATATAATAGAAGGGTACGGATCAAAGTACAATACAACTTAACATAGGCATTCCATTGCCTGTGTTACGCTATAAAACACAATGCTATTTGAAAAATGAGCTAACCAGGAAGAACAGTGAAAATTGTACAACGATTGCATGAATCGAAATTCATGTTATTGGCAACCTGGGCAAATTACAGGTGATGGGAGTACTTGAAATGTATCTATAACCGGAATCATTGATAATTTCAATAATGTTGTTGTGTGTGTAGGAAACTTCTGCAAGGTATAACGGTAATCGCCATCCCTTATTAATACCCCGAAGGTATTTCAACCCTTTTGGAATCCCAAATTTTTTAGCAATTTTTTTATCCTATTTTCCAAAATTCTTCTTTTTTGACTGACAGAATTAGAAAGTTTTACAAAAATGATTTTGCATTATCGCCTCTATTGTGTGAACCACATAACGCCAATAAACAAAACAACTACTGTTATAAAATATAACAAATTCCATAGATCTTTACGCTATTTCAAATACGATGGGTTCAAGATACACTAACCAGTGATTTACTCAGATAATATATTTTAGATAAGGATCAGCGATAAAATGTAAACCACCAGCAAAGTTACCAACCCCATTAGCAACGTAGCAATGGTATACACCTTTAACATGGATCGCATATCCAACCCCGAAAATTTGGCTATCACCCAAAAATAGGCATCATTGGCATGCGATAGCGTCATAGAACCAGCGCCCATAGATAATACGGCTAACAACCTGCCCATATCACTATCAAGACCCAAAGCCGGTAACAATGGTTGAATAATTGATGCGGCTGTAATAATAGCTACCGTTGAAGAGCCCTGCGCCGTTTTAAGAACTGCCGTTAGCAAAAATGGAAACAAAATACCCAATGTCTGCAAATTAAACGCCTTACTCACGTGTTCGCCTACCTGTGTGGTAGCTAAAATAGCTCCAAACGCACCGCCTGCACCTATAATTACCAATATACCACCCGCCTTTTCTGCAGCCTCCTGTAACAGTTTACCTATCACCGTTTTCTTCCAGGTTCGTACAGAAATAAACGCCAGTATAATGCCAACAGTCAATGCTATTACGGGATCGCCGGCAACTAAAAAAAGCTGCATCCAGGCGGGTGTTGCTGCGCCCGTTTCAATGGCAAGAAAAGATTTGATCCCTATTAAAATAATGGGCACCACAACCGGTAAAAAAGATTGGAGAACCGAAGGAGTCGGCATGTTCAAACCTACAACGGGCGTTTCTACAGGTTCATCATGTTTTATCTTTTTACCGGCATAACGTGCCCACCCATATCCTGCCAGCATACCCGGAATAGCCACCAAAATGCCCATTAATATTAATTTACCATAATCAACCCCGATAGTACCTGCAGCAGCAGCTGCTCCGGGATGGGGTGGTATTAAACAGTGAACGGAGTATAGTCCCGTGGCCAGCGAAACCGACATTATA
>DASUVL010000569.1:0-7216 GCA_036379015.1 Niastella sp. | reverse complement strand
GTTGCCGCCGGATGCGGTAATAAAAGTGAATCCATTGCCTGAGAAAAAAGTGGTAGTACTGGTAACGAAAGAATATCACTGCCTCGCAGACATCCTTATTCGTCAATATTTCAAAACACTGGGGGCACAGGTGCAATGTGTTATTGGTAACCACGATACATTGCAGAACATCTGCCAGCGGTTCGATATTCCTTTTTACCTGGTATCGCATACACAAAAAGAGAAGGAAACATTTGAAGGACAATTGACCAGTCTTGTTGACAAATATTCACCCGATTATATTGTGCTGGCCAAATTCATGCGAATTTTATCGCCTGATTTTGTGGCACGGTATACCGGCCGCATCATCAATATTCATCATTCATTTCTACCGGCCTTTGTGGGCGCCAGTCCGTACAGACAGGCTTTTGAAAGAGGTGTGAAATTGATTGGCGCTACGGCCCATTTTGTTACCAATGAGTTGGATGAAGGGCCTATTATTGCGCAACAGATCATTCCGGTAACGCATGCTCATACCTCCGGTGATATGATGAAAGCCGGAAAGGAAATAGAAACGGCTGTGCTGGCAAAGGCATTGCATCTGGTGTTTGAAGACCGGGTGTTTGTTTACAAGAATAAGACTGTAGTGTTTGAGTAGGATTCAGAGGTCAGAAATCGGAAGTCAGAAGTCGGAGGTCGGAAATACAGACTCTTCATACTTCCTATTTCAGACGTCGGACTTCCGACTTCAACTTCATCATGCATCCCATTTCACCAGCTGTTTATCATATCCCATGGCTACCAGCTGTTCATAAGCCAGCCAAACGTCATCCGGAATTTCCTGGTAAACCTGGAACCCTTTGTCAGGATATAGTTTTATCCGCTGCAGATCACCCACCATCATATTGATCAGTTTATCTACAGGGATCTCGTTGTTGGGATATTCTTCGAAGGAGAGCAGGGGAGAAGTGACGAGGAGTTTTTTATCGGGCCAGTGCTTTTTAAACGTTGCATAACTACGGCGTTCCATATATGGCTTCTGTACCACGATAAAACTTTGCAGGTTCAGGTTTTTCTCTTTCAGCAACTGTTGCGTAAATAAAATATTCTCGCCTGTATTCGTGCTTTTATTCTCAATGAAGATAGCTTCGCGTGGTACGCCTTTATCCAGGGCAATGGTAGCAAACAGTTCAGCCTCTGTTCCCGTCCATACATCTTTGGTTAACTTCCCTAAACCTCCTGAAAAAATAATGATCGGAGCATATCCCTCCATGTAAATATCGGCCCCGCGTTCGGCTGTGCGTGTATCCAAACTGCCTAATACTAAGATACAATCAGAACGCTCCATAGTATGGTGCAGCTGATGGTAATTCCATAATTTTTTTGCTAAAGCGATCGCTTCCTGGTTTATCATTATTTGTACGGTTAGGTTATGAAAAGGAATGGTCGTGCCTTTTCACCTGGTTATATACTCATTGGTTCCTGCTGATAAGCAATAAATTTGCCAATATGATATATAACTATAAAGCTATAGTTAACCCCTACAGTAACAGGCTGTTTTATTTATAACCGGCTCGTAATACTCAACTGTAGGATATGCTCGTTGAGTCTGTTTTACCAGTCACTTCTTCGTGGCGGCTCAATTTGTGTAGTTCCAGCACCGTACCCTTGGGTGTTTCCTGGTACATGGAAACGAATTTCCGGTTAAATTGAATTTCGGGGTAGGTATAGGAAGTCCTTTGCAGTACCGTATTGCCATAAACATCATTAAAGCCATGTACCAATACATACAATTCCACATCGGTAGCCGCCAGGTCTTCATAGGTAAAACCGGTTAATGGGCTTTGTTCATCAATGGGATGCACCACCGTCCAGTTCATAGGCATGCTTTCAATTTTACTACGTTCAAGCGGCAGGTTGTAATACTTGTATTTAGGTTCGCCGTTCTCATTAATGAGCAAAGCCAGGTTTACCTGTACGGTTACATCGGTCAATGCATGATTTTGTTTATAACAAACAAATCGGAACATCAACGCCGTTTTATCACGATAAGGCGCTATGATAGCATGATCGCTGAATGCCAGGTGAGCACGCGGGCGGGCAAACCGGCCGTAAATAAGACCGGTGGCCAGTGCAAAAGAAAGAAAACCGGTCATAGCTTCCACAGCTGCTACCAGGTTAGCCAGGTCACCGATGGGGTTCACCCGGCCATATCCTACGGTAGTAAAAGTTTCTGTACTGAAAAAATACAGTTCTTTAAAAATACCACCGGGTGTGGTGGCCACAAAACCCATGAACTGATCCGCACCAATCCAATAATATAAACTGGCATACACCAGGTTAATGCTAAAGAAGAAAGAAACTATGATGATGATGAATTGCCATAATGGCAATGAGATCATAGTATGAAATATGCTGAACCTGTCCCAGAAAGGCCATCCTTTTTTGTGCAGGTTAAACGTTCCGTCGCGGTTTATAAACCGGCTTCCATTAATAACACCAGTAGTACTAAAACCGGTGTCGTTATTTAATTTTGGAACCGGATTGATTTCTTTTGTTGCGGGCATGATTGTTGAATTTGCCCGGCAAAGTTAATTACTATAATCTGTATACAATTGTTACGTATCCGGTATTAGTTTCTTCATACCTCTTACATCCTACTTCTTTTTCCTATTACATTAAAATATACATTGAATATTAGGGAAACTTATCGATAAACTACCTCCATTTATTTGTACTCCTGTCCCAGGTGGTAATGCCGATCTTAAATTGTACCGGATTGTTAAACCGGTTAGCGGCGGAGCCTATTACGTAAACACCCAGTTTAAATTTACTCAATGGGTTAAAGGGCCATTTGAACACCCGTTCAATACCTGCAAACGTTTCTACATAACGCAGCGATCGCTCGGGAGCTACCAGAAAACCGACGCCGGCAATTTCGCGAAGCTGTAATTTTTTAAGAATAGGGATCTTATTGATCAATGCACCATTGAATTCATGCACATAGTGCGCCTGATAAAACCGTTTGAATATTGGAAAAGTTGAATCCAGTGACTGAAAAGCTTCATGCGGATTCATGAACAACAGGGGATCGCCCCGGCGCTGGAATTTATAATCAACCAATCGCAGGTCTTTTTGATTAAAAAAACTGCCGGTCCTTATACTGTAGTTTGAAATGCCCACCAAACCCAGTTTAATTTCCTGCTCTATCCCAAATTCCAGGTAATCAAAATCTACTTTGCTGCCAAATGGGCCGGCTATGCCTTTACGCAAGCTGGTATAAAAAGTTGGCCAGTCAGAACCCAGAATGATCTTTTCTTTCGGTTCCCTTATATACCGTTGCCGGGGTGTGTACGATAACCGGATCTTTCCATAGGTGGCATTGTATGGTTCAAAAGCAACGGCCTGGTTATTGTCGAGTACATCCCCGAAAATACTATCTACCCGCGAATTGGTTTTATAATCGCTTACCGACCGGCGAAAGGCAAAGTCAACATCTGTATGCAGGAACAAACCGTTCACCAGCTCCAGCTCATGCGCAATGCCAAAGGAATTATTTAAATATACACTACTGCGTTTAATTTGGTTGATCCATGCATCGCCCTGGTAAATAAGCTGAAATTCCCTGCCTGTGAAGAATGTAACCATTCCCCGGTTGAACGGATTGTACAAATGCCTTACAGAGAGGCTGCCATTTATGTCGCGATTGCGAATGCCATAACTGATATTTGGACGTATCCAAAGGCCTTTGCGGGAAGGAAAGGTTTTATGATAAAAAACCGACATCAAAACGCGGGTACCGCCAAACTGGAAAGGTTGGTAAAGCTGAGGGATGGGAGGGAAAGACCAATGTCGTTCTTTTTCATGATTGTTAAAATCCTGGCCGCTCCACAACCATTTCTTCCAGGTTATTTTGTTAATCACCCGGTCAAGCGAATCCAGATAAGCTTTGCTATGCAGGGCGCGGTAGATGCTGTCTTTATAATGAATGAACCGTACTTCCCTTTCGGTTAATGGTTCAGTACGGTTGCTTTGCCAGAAGCTGCTGTCCTTTTCATAGGCTTCCTGTGCGGTAGCGCTTATTTCGGTTCCAAAATGCCTTTTTCCGAATTGCTTATGCAGTTCAAAGTTTTTATAGGTAGCAATAGTAACACCAGATTTTTTGGCTTTGTTGCTTTTTGAATAATAGGTAAACTGTTGGCGGGTGATCATCCAGGCCGTATCTGCGATCAACCCGTACTGTTGTTCTACCTCAAAAAAATCATATTCGGGTAAGTGATAGGCCGGGAGTTGTAACCGGGCATGTACAATTACCCACAAACTATCGGCAATGGTTATTTCCCCTTCCACCGTAGCATTGCTCACCAGCCGTGGTTTTACACTGATCACATAAAATTTGCGACCCGCCTGGCGTTCGGTCCGCAGGATCCTGAAACGATAAGCAAGCAGGCCGCTATAACTAATGGGCGATAAAAAAGGGGTTTCGGATAGGGCAGGTGTTTTAACCAGGTTGTTGTAGAAATTAAAATCGCCCTGCGTGGTAGATAAATAAAATAATCCATCTGTATTACCTCTTCTTGTAACGCCCTGCCGTTCTTCTTTAATGCCCTGGGGGCTCTTGTCGAGCTGCAATACAATTTCCGCCATCGCCATCCTGTCAAGCTCAGGGTTACCCTTAATTAATAGGGGAGCAGCTAATGAATCGAACTTTACCGGTTTTTTCTTCCGTTTCAATTTTAATGAGTCTTCCTGCACTGCCTTGATATATACCATACAGGAATAGGGGCCTGCTGCTGATTGAATGGCTTCTTTATGGTGGATCACCTGCCGGATTATTTCTTCTGACCGGTCGCGCACTTTCCCTTTTACAACCACTTCCGAAAGGCCTTTGGACGCATCCGGTTCCATGATGATATTTTGTATATAATCGGCTTTTTGCACAACGATGGTGATACGCTGCGATTTATAGCCCACCATACTGAACACCAGGTCGTATTGGCCATGCTCAAGCTCCAATTCATAGGTGCCATCCTCTTTGGTGACCGTGCCATGTTTCCATGATACCACCTGCACCGAAGCAAAAGCCAATGGCTCCATGCGGGTGTTGGTGATCTTTCCGTAAACTTTATGGGATTGCCCCAGGGCGAATGAAAAAGAAAAGACGATAAGGAAGGTCAATAGTATCATTCGATTCATGCAGTCAGGGATTGGGCCCCTTAAAATACTTCCTTATTGCATGAATGCGAAGGTGGATTATTTACTTTAGAATGAATTTAACAAAATGCAGAACGCTTAATGCCTAACGCAAGACGCGAAGAACCAGCATCAGCCCCTTTTGTATTTGGCGTTTCGCGTTTAGCTTTACTTCGCCTTATCAAGTGCCATTTTTGCCGCCAAACTGGTAAGCACACCTGCCATGAACCATTTTTGAACACGGATCCATTTGGGATTGGCCGAAAACCACCTGGCCATTTTAGCTGCTACCAGTACAATGATAAAATTAATAGTAAAGCTTACCATGATTTGTACCATGCCCAGCGTTATACTTTGCATGAAAACTTCGCCGTAAGCAGGTTTTATAAATTGCGGGAAGAAGGATAAATAGAAAACGGCTACTTTGGGATTCAACACATTGGTAAAAAAGCCCATCCGGAATAATTTTCCGGGAGAATCGGCCTTCAGATCGGTACGTGGCTCAAACACATTTTTACTGCCTGGTTTTATCGCCTGCCAGGCCAGGTACAGCAGATATAATACGCCGGCTGTTTTTAGAATAGTGTACGCATATGGTATAGTAAACAGCACGGCTGTTAAACTAAACGACACCATAATGATATGGAACATAAAACCACAAATAACACCCGCTAAAGAGATTAGCCCTGCCTTGCGGCCCTGGGTAATAGACCGGGAAATGAGGTATATCATATTAGGACCCGGACTGATTACCAGTCCGAATGCAGCCAGTGCAAAAAGCAGGAGATCACTTATAGGTATCATGTTGAGGCTTTTGGTGAGCTATGCAACAAATATAACCTATAAATTACGAGGGGAATGGGCAGAAATGATTATCTGTTAGCCCAATTTGTAAATAACAGGTAGGCCAGTTGAAATCGTCAATGGTGAATGGTCAGTGGTGAGTAAAGCCTCCGAAAATTTCAACGGCTTAAAAATTCGGGAACCCACTTACCACTGACAACTCACAACTCACCATATTACGAAACCGGAATTCCATACTTCATGGCCTGAGCACGAATAAATTTATCCGCTTCCTGGCTGCCTTCCGCACAAACCTGATCCATCTTCTTCCCTAACTTTTGAACAAGCGCAGGATTGTTGATCATTTCTATTCGCCCAGCCCTGGTTTGTGTACTGATAGTAGCCAGACACGAGGAGTCGCTAAAAGTTGATACTTCCCTGGGATTGGTAATAAAAGAACCGCCGATACCACCATGTGAAGTATAAAAGTACTGCTCTTCCTTTTGTTCTACATCTATATACTTGAGCGAAGTGTTCTTAAAATAAGTACGAGATTTAACGTCAGGGTGCCGCCGCGCATGCGCTACAATTTTTACATTTACCACATCCATTCCATCCAGGCATCCCTCGCGGTCAACAGAATCATACAGTCCCATGAAATAAACCTTTACCACCGGGCTTAACATTCTGGCCAGGGCAGTTGTGACCAACCCACCTCGGCTATGCCCGATCAAAACTATGCGAACGTCATTTGTAGTGAGGGGTTGGCTGTTCAACATCGGTTGTGTTACTGTTACCGGTACGCGGGTTGACACCTGATAACCCCGGCCTTCCATCGCTTGCTGGGTGGTGCGCTCCTGGTTCTGCATACAACTGTTAACGTCAAACATTTCAAGCGGTTTTATCGACCGGGTGCGAATGTCAGGAAACAAAGTACTGAGGCGTTGATAAATAAAATCCAGTGCTTCCAGCAAAATGGGTTCGCTGTCGCTGCCGGTAATAACATTGGAAGGACCATGGTACCAGCGCCGGTCTATTTCCATTGAACCGTAATGTACATCGCGAATAAACTTATAAGTGCTGCTGTTGCTACCATCTTTATACATCCATTCACGGGAGCCCGTGCCATCTATACCTACTACAATATACTTATAATTCATGAGTAAGGTTTTGATTATGGTAAGTGGGTATTGAGCCAAAAATACTTAGTAACGTGACAACCAAGGTTATAACGTCAACCCCCGGTTGGTAACAAATTTTA
>DASUVL010000568.1:0-3419 GCA_036379015.1 Niastella sp. | reverse complement strand
GTGCTGATGGCCCTGTTCTCCGTTTTTGCGGAGCAGGACATTTTACAACCCAACAGCGAATGGACCATCACCAAAAAGAATGACAAGGGTGAGTTGGAGATCATCACCAAAAAAGACAATGAAATAAAGGTGCAGAAGGTAACGGACAAAAAGCTATCAGGTAAAGGCACCCGGTTGGGAATGGCCTACAAACTGGAAGACGGCCGCATTGTGTACGTTGAAGAAAAAGATCCTGCACAACAAAACCCCGGACAATGAAAAAAGAAAACGCTTTTTCCCTGCAGGTATTGTTGCCTGTTCTCCTGCTGGCAGCTTGCGGTGCTGTACATGCACAGGATGCAGCCAAACCCAGGGTGGCCTTTGTATCAGGCAATGCGGCCTTTCATGTGCCTGAGTTGAATGGCGGTTTTGCCAGGGTGAAGGACACCATCCATGTTTCCTTTTTTGGTTATAACACTAAAGACCTGAAGCCCGTTGATTCGTTGAACCCGGCGTTGTTCGATTTCATCCTGGTTGAAAAAAGCGATGTGCAAACGGAGAAATGGTACAAAAAATATAAGGATGTTTTAAAAGGAAAAAAGTTATACGTCAACACGGTATTAACCTTCGACGGCAACATTAACCGCAACCAATACCCGGCGCTGGATGAGTACATCAAAAACGGCAGTACCAACAACAGCCAGCGTTTGTTTCAATACATTGGCAAAACGTTTTTTAACCTGCCCTTTACCGTATTGCCGCCTGTGGAAAGACCCAAAATGGCCTACTACCATCCTGATGCCCCCTGCCTGTTTTATTCACTGGCCGCTTATGAAAACTGGTACGGCGGAGAAAAGGCAAAGGCCTCGATTCATACACTGGAGCCCGATTCTTTAAGCATTGGTGTGGTATTCTCCAGTTTCAGCTATTTAGAAAATAACTATGCGCCTGTTGATTCACTCATCCGTTCTATTGAAAGCCGTGGCCACAATGCCTATGCACTTATGCGCAGCGGCAATGGCAGCGTAGACACCCTGCTACAGCGCAATGGCGTTACCAAAGTAGATGCGGTGATCATGGTGCTGAGCAATTTTCGCTTTGTGGATTATGATGCAGGCATTAAGCAACTGCAAAAAATAAACGTGCCGCTGTTAAGCGCTTTCAACCACCTTGACAATACGCCAGATGAATGGGAAAAAAGTATTGAAGGGTTCTCTTTCACAATGGGCACCCTGCTAACACCTATGTTTAAGGATGGCATCTTTGAACCTATGGTCATCAGTGGCGGATACAAAAACAGCGATGGCAAACGAACCTATGTTCCTATTATGTACCAGTTGAACTGGCGGGTAGAGCGGGCCCTTGCCTGGGCAAGGCTGCACCGGATGCAAAACAGGGACAAACGGATGATGATCACTTTTTATAGTGAGGACGGCGGAAAGGCCAATGTGGGCAGTCATCCCGCCAACTACTTCAATGCGCCGGCCAGCCTGGTGAAACTGTTAGACAGTATGAAAGCAAGGGGATGGAACCTGGGCAATAAGCCCCTGCCCGATGCAAAGGAACTGGCACACTTGCTTGCCTACGAAACATCAAACGTGGGCAACTGGGCGCCCGGAGAAATAAACCGCCGGGTACGCAATGGAAATGTAGTGATGATCCCGGAAAGCCAGTATCTACAATGGTTTACAGAACTTCCGGCAGACAAGCAACAACAAATGCGGGATAGTTGGGCCCCACCACCGGGCAATGTGATGGTGTATACAAACGCCGACAAGCAACGCTTTATTTGTATCCCCAAACTGGTATTGGGTAATGTGTTGTTGGCGCCTAACCCCGACTGGGGCTATCTGCAAAACAGTAAGATGCTGTACTCCAATAGTAAGCTACCACCCTCGCACCAATACTATGCGTTTTACTGTTGGTTTCAGAAAGTATATCAACCGCATGTGCGGTTCAGCATCTTCAACAACCTGGAGGTGATGGAGCACAAGTTCATTGGGCCGTCAAAAAAAGACTGGTTGGGTTTAATGACGGGCAACTACCCCAACATCCACATCAGCATGCTCATGAGTGGAGAAGGCGGTAAGGAAATCATGAGCGATTTACCCATCACGTATTTCAATACCATCGTTCCCTCGGGTTTGAATCCGGATCTAACGGAACTTCGGTTGAAAATAAGGCAACTGAACGACCAGGTAGTGCCGGAGTTAAAAGACGAATTGAGGAAAGGTATTGTAACCGAAACCCGGCGGTTGAAACTAGATGAGCAGTTGCACCTGGGTGTAGACACCATGGCGTTTGACAACCTGCTGGCTTCTCTTAAAAATTATTTTTACGAAGTGGACCTGGGCAATATGCCCAGCGGTACCCATACATTGGGCGAAGTACCTGAAGGTGAAACCCGGGTGAGCATGATACGGGCCATGCTGGGGCGGGAATTTGAAAACGAGATAGCGTCGCTTACTGATACCGGCGACCCGGAACAAGCCGTCAACAAATTATTACATGATGTGTTGCTGAAGGGCAGAGACATTGCACAGTCACAACGCAAATATTTAACTGCTGTTACCGATACCATTACCAGGCAACTGCAGCTGGCCCTTGAATACCAGCGTCGCATAGTAGCGTCAAAGAATGAATTATCACAATACCTGAATGCCTTTGAAGGCAAATACATAGCACCCAGTAGTACAGACGACCCCATTCGCAACCCCAACGCCCTGCCCACCGGCCGTGATCCGTACAGCTTTGATGCAGAAACAGCGCCTACGCGGGAAGCATGGACCATTGCCAAACGCCTTGGCGATGAACTGATAAAAAAGTACCGGGAGAAGAACAACAGCTATCCCCGTAAAGTAGGTTTTATACTTTGGGCCAGTGAAATACTGAAAAACCATGGCGTGCTGGAGGCGGAGATCTTATACCTCATGGGCGCCAGACCGGTTTGGGACAGCAAGAGCCGGGTGACAGGCGTGGAATTGATACCCAGGGATTCGCTCCAGCGGCCACGTATAGATGTAGTAGCGACCACCTCAGGCGATTACCGCGATGTGTTTCGCGACAAGGCCATGTTGATTGAAGAGGCGGTGAAACTGGTAGCTGCTGTAGATGAAGCAGACAACACGGTTCGCAAAAACAGTCTGGCGTATGCAGAACAATTGAAGAAAGCAGGCAAATCAGCAGCAGATGCCCAACGCATCAGCACCATCCGCGTGTTTTCTCCGGCACTGGGTACCTATTCCACCGGGCTTCAGAATGTGACCAAGGCAAACGACACCTGGAAGAGCGACACGGCTTTATCGAACCTGTACATTAGCCGTATGGGTCATGTTTACGGTAAAGAAACCCTGGGCGACGAGGAACGGGATTATTTTGTAGCTAACCTGAAAGCAGTGGATGCGGCCGCTTTCTCCCGTTCTTCCAATGTATACGGCCTG
>DASUVL010000567.1:0-2792 GCA_036379015.1 Niastella sp. | reverse complement strand
AACTCAAATGAATGAAAATTAGTGATAACCAATTTTGCATTTAACCCTTCCAGTAAATCCTCCAGCTGCCGGGGCACCAACCCCCTTATACGGTAATAATCTTTGATTTCGTCACGTCGTTTTGTTAACGTATCAACATATAGAACGTTTAACCTGTCCTTAATGGTTACACCTGGTGCAACGATAAGAAAGTAATCTGCAAACCTTGTATCGTTCCGGTATTCGCTGCGGTTAAAGTAATGATAAAGAATAAGCGCCGCCATTACCACGGTCTTCCCTGTTCCGGTTGCCATTTTAAACCCAAAGCGAGGGAGCAGTTTATCTGCCTCAGGAATAGTGGCCCATGAATCTTTGAGTTGTGCGAGAACAATATTTCCAGGAGTTGTTTTTTCGGCTACTTCATTTAGCCAGATAGCCGTTTCGATTGCTTCCTGCTGAGCAAAAAACAATTTTTTAGTTACTTCCCGTTCAGGATTGTTAAACCAGAAATTTAATAATGTATTAGTAACGCGAGTAACTTCTTTGTAGCCGTTTTTCCTCCAGTCTGGTACTTCTTTTCTTAGTAAATTGATGATATGATTTAGATCTTCATCCGTAGCCGTATCATTTAATTCAAGCGATGTTGGCTGTGCCTGCTTTAGTGGAATTTCCTGTTGTTGTTTGTTAAATAGTCTTCGCCCTTCTCTTTTGTCATTATAATTCAGGCTTCCATCTTTAGGATCGGTAGCATAATGAAGGTCTGGTGGTGAGTATGGGTTATTTAGTATTGGATTGTTGCTGGGCATGCAAAAACATAATTGTTAGGTTACTAACCATCTACTTTATAACGGAATATTCCCATGTTTTTTGCGCGGTAAGGTGGCCACCTTGTTTTCCAGCATCGCAAATGCCTTGATGAGTTTGGTGCGGGTATATTTAGGTTCTATTACTTCATCAACAAAACCTCTTTCGGCTGCCAGGTAAGGCGTTGCGAATTTCTCTGCATACTCCGATTCTTTTTCAGTAAGCTTTTTGGCAGGATCGGCTGCTTCCGAAATTTCCTTTTTAAAGATTATCTCACTGGCGCCTTTAGCGCCCATCACCGCAATTTCAGCAGTAGGCCAGGCATAGTTAATGTCGGCGCCAATATGTTTTGAATTCATTACATCGTAAGCGCCACCATACGCTTTTCGCGTGATCACGGTAACGCGCGGCACCGTTGCTTCACTAAAAGCATACAACAACTTGGCGCCATTGGTAATGATGCCATGCCATTCCTGATCGGTGCCCGGTAAAAACCCCGGTACATCAACCAGCACCAGTAACGGAATATTAAAACAATCGCAAAAGCGGATAAACCGCGCTGCTTTTTTTGAGCTGTCAATGTCAAGTACACCCGCCAGGCTCATGGGTTGATTAGCTACAATGCCAATACTTCTTCCGGCCAGCCGGGCAAAGCCGATAACTATATTGGTAGCGTAATCGCTGTGTATTTCAAAGAAAGATGCTTCATCACAAATACCTTCAATTACCGACCGCATTTCGTATGGCTGATTATTGCTCTCGGGAATGATGGTTTCCAGCATGGGCCTGGTTTCATCTCCCAGTGTATACGGTACTTTGGGCGTGGTATCTTCACAGTTTTGCGGTACATAACTTAATAGTTTCTTTACCTCTGCAATGCATTCCATGTCATTGGCGGCCGTAAGGTGGGTAACGCCTGATTTGGTAGAATGGGCCGATGCACCGCCTAACTCTTCCGGGCTCACTTCTTCATTGGTAACTGTTTTTACCACGTTGGGGCCGGTTACAAACATATAGCTGGTATTTTCTACCATCAACGTAAAATCGGTCATAGCGGGTGAATACACAGCGCCACCTGCACAAGGCCCCATAATGGCCGAGATCTGTGGTATTACCCCCGACGCCAATACGTTGCGGTAAAATATATCGGCATAACCACCAAGCGATCGCACGCCTTCCTGTATGCGAGCTCCTCCCGAATCGTTCAATCCGATCATTGGCGCTCCGGTTTTCATAGCCAGATCCATTACTTTACATATTTTCTCGGCATGGGTTTCTGATAGGGCGCCGCCAAATACGGTAAAATCCTGGGCAAAAACATAGGCAAGACGTCCATTGATAGTGCCATAACCGGTGATTACGCCATCCCCATAAAACTGCTGGCTGTCCATACCAAAATCCTTGGTCCGGTGTAATACCAGGGCGCCGATCTCTTCAAAAGATCCAGGGTCCATTAAAAGCGTAATACGTTCCCGGGCGGTGAGCTTTCCTTTTTTATGCTGCGCTTCATTTCTCTGCGTACCGCCGCCTAGCTTTCCTTTCTCAATTTTTTGCTGTAATATTTCCGATTTTGATTTTTTCATTAAACTTCTATTTTCATGTTTTCTAAACAAAGCCCTGAGTGTCCTGAGCGTCCGCGTGTCGCTGAAGCTTTCGACGCTTGCGCCAGAGCTTCAGCGTCGGAGCACCGCGTGTCGCCTTAGCTTTAGCGGTGGCGCACGGAGGCCCAAGTCGAGGGATCGAAACGTGGCTAGCATTTTTATCATAACCGCTTTGTCCAGTTGGTAGGAACAGCTTCTGCCACTTTGATCTCTTTTTGTTTTTCGAGCCAGTATTGTAATGCGATCATCGCTGCCAGCGCTGCCTTGCTTTTTTGTTGGGTCAGCAGCTTTTCGGGTGAATAATATTTCTGAACGAATTGTGTATCGAACCGGCCCGATAAAAATGCATCATGTTCAAATACAAAAGTGCCGAATGGTAAAGTTGTATTAACGCCCACTATCTGATAG
>DASUVL010000566.1:0-7381 GCA_036379015.1 Niastella sp. | reverse complement strand
CATTGGCCTCACCGCCGGCAGTTTGACGATGCAGGGCATCCGGAATTTTATCCGTTCCCGGTTGGTGTGCGGCTTGCGAAAAGGAAATCAGTATAAACTGGAAATGTATATCCGTTCCCCACATCGCGTTTTGGATAGCATTGGTATTTATTTTTCAACGCAGGATTATCTATACGAAAAAAGGTATTTCAAACTCATCACGCCGCAACTATGGACAGTGAATGGGTTGCACTCAACCATCAAAGACCCAACCGTATGGCAAAAAGTGGAATTGCTGTACACCGCAGATGGTACGGAAGGTTATATCACCATTGGTAATTATAAACGGATTGATTATACCGGCATTCGCCAAGCGGAATACCGCCATGATTATTATTTTTTCCTGGACGATGTGTCGCTGGTACCGGTGAATGCTAATGAAAAATTATGCGAACAGGCTGATAGTGTACGCAAAGAAATTTACAGCGAGAATGAACGTCACTCATATCTTGAGCGCAAAGTATATGTGTATCGCCGAAACCCGCCGCCGGCGAAGCCTTTGCCATTGACCCGGCAACCCAAAATACAACACATAGACACGCTTGTTATACCGGATATCTTTTTCGCTACGGCCAGTTATGAATTATCGCCGCTGAGTTTTCATTTGCTTGATAGTTTTGCCAGTAAGCTCACGCTGGCAACAATTGATTCCATGGTTATTGAAGGGCATACCGACAGCATTGGTAAGCTGGCTTATAATGAAGCCCTGTCAATGAACCGGGCGGTGTCGGTCAGGGATTATCTTTCCGGTAAAGTGGCAGGGTTAGGGGAGAAGGTGACCACCCGCGGTTATGCGTATTGGCGGCCGGTTGCCAGTAACAAAACGCCGAAAGGAAGGAAGCTGAACAGGAGGGTGGAGATAATGCTATATAGAAATGAGGAATGAAGAATTAAAAATGAGAAATGAAGAAGGGAAGAAGGAAATATTGAATATTAAATGTTCAATATCGAATGTAGAAGTGAAAGGCAACAAGAAAATCGCAAAACACAAAAGACAAATTTAAAATGAAACTATAAAGCTACATGCAAAATGCATTTGCGTGAAGCTTATTCACCATTGACCACTCCCCATTGACCATTCACCATTCACGAAAAAAAGCCACCGAATATTAATCCGATGGCTTCTTTCATCCAAATGCTGGTACGGTTTTACTGTTTTAGAACCGTTTTGCTAAACACATCTTTACCACTTTTGAAAACAATATGGTATAAACCATTTGCAAAACCACTCATGTCTACATTAGAGATTACAGCATTATTAGCCAATCGTATATCTTTCAGCCTTTGTCCGTTGGCACCTATGATCTGAATATGACCGTCAATGGTAACTTTCGGGTGCTGGATCATTAATATATTTTTAACCGGGTTAGGCGACAGTGAAATGTTCATGCTCAGTTTGCTTTTCAAACTTATGATGTAGCTCAGTTTAAAGCTTCCATCCACTTCAACCATTTTCAATCTGTAATAGCTATTCTCTGAAGTGCCCTGCGCATCTATAAAGCTGTATACTTTTTGATTGGCAGCTTTAACAGTTCCTATTGCAGTAAACGTTCTTCCGTCAGTACTTTTTTCAATGATATAGCTGGTGATACCGCTTTCTTCGGCTGTATTCCAAACGAGTTTTGTGTTCAATCCTTCTTCAGCAGCGTTAAAACTGGTCAACTGAACAGGCAGGGGAGCGCCTATAGGGTCAAGGTTAAACCAGGCAATGGCAGAAGTAGGTCCATAAGCTACGCGAAAAGCGTCAAAGTCAGCATTGGGTGAGGCCGCGGCGCTGTTTTGATTAAATTCCAGGGCGTTCAGGGAAGCGCCATAGTTTGCTTCATTCGCATCGAGCAGTGTGGCATTGGCAGATACTGTTGTAGGTTCTGATGCCAGGCTGGGGTTTACCCATAAATAAGCATCATCGTTGTTACCGCCTGCGCTAATATTATCATACCTGATTACGATCAGGTAAGTAGTGTTTGTGGCATAACTGGCAGTTAAAGGTGTCCATACAATATTACCAACGTTGGTAGATTGGCCGGTTAAAATTCCGAACTGTATTTCATTGGTATTACCGGGCTCTGAAGATACATAAAAACGCAATGGGCGGTCTGGGTCAAGTGTATTGCGTAATGCAACACTATAATCAATACTGCTGCCATCCGAAGCGGGGGCAGATGAAACCCTTACCACAAAACTCAAATAAACCGTAAGATTGCTGGTAGTATTTATGCTGGATGTGAATACCTTATGTGGATCAGTACCAACAACAGCGCTTATTGAAGCATATTGGGTTCCACTAGTGTAGCCTGTATAAGTTAAGGGGTTTGCATTGTTTATTTGTACATCAGTACCTGTACCATTTTGCACCCACGATCCCTGAATGCCAAGATTACCATTTGCAAAACCGGAAAAATTTTCAAGGAATACCAATTGCGCATTTGTCGTAATGGCAATAACAGTCACCATGACTAAAGAGTAGATCTTTTTCATTTCTTTTGTTTTTGGATGAAGAAAAATTTGGGATGGCCCCAGAGGAATTGGAGGATATGCCTTTTTGCTACATGTTGGTAGAAAAGACTATTCAGAGGTCTTCAAAAGGATGAATGAAAAAATCTTTACGAAGGTTATGTTTTGTGGAGTTTTCTGAGGATTGTGGAAGAATGCTGGAGTAAAAGTATATACAGTTTTTTTTAAATGCAAGTAGGGTGAAGGTTTCTTGATATCAATCAAATGTGTACTACATGGTGTTAAAGCTGCCAGCAACATCCGCCATGGCGGCACACGCGCTTCCTCCCTGCTAGTGGGGATATATAAAAACGCTAAACCTTCTGGCGCCGCCAGTTCTTTGACTTATTGTTTTCTTTTGGATAACACGACGATTAACAGCGTATTAATTATAAAAAAGAGCGGTATTGACAATGGGGAAAGAATGCAATGCCGGTACTCCTTTTTTGCTTAATTTAGAAGCATTCCATTGTTAACCTGTCTATGAAACAATTAAAGAGATTCGTTCCCGCCTTAACCCTGGTATTTTTGTGGTGTACAACCGGGTATTCCCAAAACCTGGTAGCTAATGGTAGTTTTGAAGACGCTAATCTTTGCACTGAATTTCATAAGTATTGTGCGCCCGAAGCCTGGGTGGCTACCTCGGGTCAGGCTAATTATTATTTCGGCGATATGGCCATAGCGCACGATGGGTTTCATTACGTGGGATTAACGGCCGGCAGTGTGAATAAACGCGGCGTTCGCAATTTTATCAGAACGCAGTTCTTGTGTGGTTTGCGAAAGGGCAATCAATATGCGGTAGAGTTTTATGTAAGAGCTGCCAATAAAGTGCTCGACAGCATTGGGGTATTTCTTTCGCCGGAAGATTTTCTGTACGAGAAAAGAAGTTTCCGGGAAATTCAACCTACTTTCTGGTATGTACGCAATGGCGCTGCTGCTTCGCAGCCTTCCAATAAATGGCAAAAGGTACAGTTTGTATATACCGCCACCGGCAGTGAAACATTTATAACCATCGGCATGTTTAAGCGAACGGATTACACCGGTTCTATAAAACCCGATTTTCAGGATGAATATGTTTTCCTGCTCGATAAAATTTCAGTAACACCCATGGATGCCAGGGAAAAGATATGTGCCGAGGCCGACCGTGAAAAGTGGAATGTTTACAAGCAGGATGATAGGCATGACAAGCTGGAAAAAAAGATCGCTTTTTATCAAAAGAATCCGCCGGCGCCACGCCCTAAATTATACACCACCCGCATTCCTTCTGTACAACATGTTGACACGCTGATAATACCTGATATCTATTTTGTATCTGCCAGCTTTGAGCTTTCGAAAAAAAGCTATGAATTGCTCGATAGTTTTGCCCGCAAATTAACAGGAACTATGGATTCTGTGATCGTAAAAGGGCATACCGATAGTGTCGGCAACCTTGAATACAATAAAGAGTTGTCATTAAACAGGGCTGTGTCGGTGAAGCAATACCTGATGACAAAGGTGGCGTCGCTGGGGGTACAATTTATTGCACGGGGCTATGCTTATCAGCAACCCATTGCCACCAATAAAACACCTTCGGGCCGACGGAAGAACCGCAGGGTTGAAATATTTGTTTATCGAAGGGAGTGAGGACGTGAATGGTCAATGGGCAATGGTGAATGGTGAATGGTGCGACGCGCCACTTGTAACCGGTAACTGTAACAACGAGTAATATTATTACTCGTTAAATAGCTTTTTCCTAATCGACCGAATAATCAGCTCCGCATGTTCCCGGCTATTCTCAATGAACCAAACATGTGTATTCATGCCGCCGCAAACCACACCTGCCAGGTAAATATTGGGTATATTGGTTTCCATGGTTTCGGGGTTGTATGTAGGCTGTAGTACTTCATCTTCCGATAAATGTATGCCTGCCTTCTGTAAAAAATCAATGTTAGGTTGATATCCTGTTGTGGCTATCACATAGTCGTTTTCAATAGTGATCAGTCCATCGGGTGTTTGAATATTCACTTCCTTTTCGCGGATGGCCATTAACGTTGAATTGAAATAGGCTTTTATACTGCCTTCCTTGATGCGGTTTTCGATATCGGGCTTTACCCAGTATTTCACCCGGTGTCCAATGGCATCGTGGCGTATCACCATACTCACCTCGGCGCCTTTACGCCAGGTTTCCAGGGCGGCATCAACGGCCGAGTTATTAGCGCCTACTACAACCACTTTCTGCATGGCATAAAAATGCGGGTCTTTATAATAGTGGGTTACTTTGGGTAAGTCCTCACCGGGAATATTCATGGTAACCGGAATGTCGTAAAAGCCGGTAGCAATAACCACAAATGTGGTGGTGTAGGTTTGTTTGGTAGTAACTACCTGGTATTTATCGGCTAGCGGTGTAATGGCTTTCACTGCTTCCTGCAGGTGAATAGTGAGTTTATTGCTGGTGGCTACCCGACGGTAATATTCCAGCGCTTCGGGCCGGGTGGGTTTAATATTGTTGCTTACAAACGGAATACCACCGATCTCCAGCTTTTCAGAAGTAGAAAAAAAGGTCATATTCACCGGGTAATTGTACAGGGAATTCACCAGGCAGCCTTTTTCCAGTATGCAATATTGTAAACCTGCTTTCTTAGCTTCCAGTGCACAGGCCAAACCGATAGGGCCGCCACCCACGATTATGATGTCGAATTGATTGGTTGAGCTCATTGGTTCAAAGTTAATGAATCGTGAAACGGTCCCGCTCAGAAAGCGGGATGAAACGGCAAAGAAACGTGAAACGTGAAACGGCAGACGGCAAACGTGAAAACGTCACACGCTTTTTGCCTTATGCCTTTTGCCCCTCTGCCTTTCCATTAGCATATTAGCTAATTATCACATTATCACATTAGTTTTCCTATCTTTCATTAAAATTTAATCTTATGGATTTGCTAGCGTCCTACTGGTGGATCATTGTGGTCCTACTCTTTTTGTTTGCCGGACTAAAAACCATCAACCAGGGTTTTGTTGGTGTGGTTACCATGTTTGGTAAATACCGGCGGGTATTGCACCCTGGCCTGAGATTTTTAATACCTTTTATTGAGCAGATCAGCCGTAAGGTAAGTATCCAGAACCGCTCCGTTGAAATGGAGTTCCAGGCGGTAACTGCCGATCAGGCCAATGTGTATTTTAAAAACATGTTGCTATACTCGGTACAAAATGCCGATGAGGAAACCATTAAAAAAGTAGCGTTCAAGTTCTTAAGCGAGCGCGATCTGATGCAAGCGCTCACCCGTACTATTGAGGGAACCATTCGCTCTTTTGTGGCTACCAAACGCCAGGCCGAGATACTAACTTTGCGTAAAGAAATTGTAGAATACGTAAAAGAGCAGATCGACCATTTGCTGGAAGAATGGGGCTATCACCTCCTTGATCTTCAGATCAACGATATTACATTCGATAAAGTCATCCTGGATAGCATGAGCAAAGTGGTGGCCAGTAATAACCTGAAAGCCGCTGCTGAAAATGAAGGCCAGGCGTTACTGATCACTAAAACAAAGTCGGCAGAAGCAGAAGGAAATGCCATTAAAATTGCGGCTGAAGCTGAGCGTACGGCCGCCCAGTTGCGCGGTCAGGGGGTAGCGTTGTTCCGGGAAGAAGTAGCACGTGGTATGAGCCAGGCTGCAGAGCAAATGAAACAGGCCAACTTAGATACGAACGTGATCCTGTTCAGTATGTGGACGGAAGCCATTAAGAATTTTGCCGAGGTAGGTAAAGGGAATGTTATTTTCCTGGATGGCAGCAGTGAAAGCATGATGCGGAATATGCAACAGATCATGGGTATGATGCAGATGGGCGATAAGAACAAGAATTAGTCATTTGTAAGCTATAATGTGTAAGGTTTAAGGCAATGGTTGTTGACGCGACAGCCTCCTTAAACCTTATTCTTTAAACATTTAACATTTCAATTCGTAACAAACTTTTAAGAAATATTAAATCGTTCGATTCGTTTTAGGCACACATTTGCCTACATTTACACCATTAAAACAATATCTGGATGAATTGGTTTTTTTTACAAGTCACCAATCCCGCTACCACTGCCGCCGCCGCTGACACATTACAAAATGCCGCACCTGTTGCTGGCGCCGAGGGCGTTCACACCATGAATGTAATGGAATTACTGGCTAATGGCGGACCTCTCATGATACCGTTGGGGTTGCTGTTTGTGCTGGCCGTATTTTTCTTTTTTGAGCGATTGATCGCCATTCGTAAGGCCAGTAGGATTGATCCTAACTTCATGTACATAATACGGGATAATATTTTAAGCGGGAATGTATCGGCAGCCCGGTCAATGGCCAAGAATACACCGAACCCCGTAGCCCGTATCATCGATAAAGGATTGCAGCGTATTGGTAAACCTATTGAAGCCATTGAAAAAAGCATGGAAAATGTAGGTATCCTCGAAGTGTATAAAATGGAGCGTAACCTGTCGGTGCTGACATTGGTGTATGGTATAGCGCCCATGTTCGGGTTCCTGGGAACCATCTTTGGTATGCTGCAGTTGTTCTATAATATCAATGCATCAGGTGAGTTTACACCGGCCCAGATCGCAGGTGGTATTTATACGAAAATGATCACATCGGCATCAGGATTGATCATTGGTCTGCTGGCGTATGTGGGTCATAATTTCCTGAATGCCCAGATCGATAAAACGGTGAATCGCATGGAAGTTGCCAAAGCAGAATTCATGGATATATTGCAGGAGCCAACGAGATAGTTTTTTTTGTGGAACCTTAAACGTTTCTAAAATGAGTATAAGAAGAAGACTTAGAACACACCAGGAGTTACATGCAGGCGCGTTAAACGATATCCTGTTCATCCTGCT
>DASUVL010000565.1:0-4752 GCA_036379015.1 Niastella sp. | reverse complement strand
ATCCCGACAAAGTCGGGACAAGTCGTGATAATTGGCTTATATGCTAATGAAAGCAGCTTCGGGTTTTAAGAGAAGTTCCATAAATTAAACAATCCCAAACGACAAACTGGAAATTACAGATTCGTAAACAGTGCCTTTAATTCCGTAGCGTCGTTCGGTTGCATTTTACCGCCTAAGATGAGGCGTACCTGTCTTCTGCGTAAAGCGCCTTCAAACAACTTTTTTTCATCTTCTGATTCTGGTATAAGGGTAGGAACCTTGCGGGGTTTACCATTGGGGTCGAGCGCAACGAATGTAAAATAGGCTTCATTGCTTTTGTATTTGTACTGGTGCAGGGCATCTTCTCCCCAAACACTCATAAAGATCTCCATGGAAGTATTAAAAGCACGTGATACCCTGGCTTGTATATGAACCACATTGCCCAGTTTAATGGGGTTTTCGAACGATATATTGTCAACCGATGCAGTTACCACCGGAGTACCGCAATGTTTCATAGCGGCTAGCGCGGCTGCAATATCCATCCAGTACATTAATCGTCCACCCATTAAGTTGCCAAACATATTGGTATCGTTGGGCAATACCAATTCGGTCATAGTAACCGATGATTCTTTGGCTGTTTTGGAAAACTGATCCATGCTATTTTTTGCGCAAAGATATACTCTGAAAGGTCAGAAAAGTCGGGAAACCGGAAAACTGGGAAAGACCGGAGATTATGACACCAGTCGTTCAGTTTTTTAAATAGTAACCTTTTCAAGCGATTGTAAGAATGCTTCGTCAGCATCAGCGCCAATACCAGGCGTTTCAGGCACTTCCAGGAAAAAGCCTTTGTATTGCACGCCACCCGTAACCGGATCGGTTTTATGGCCCAGCATGCAGGTATCCATATCGTAAAAAATCACATTATCGTGCGAAAGCGCAAAATGCGCAAAGGCCGACAGGGCAACCCGGCTTTCCAGCATGCCACCCATCATACATGGGATATTATTTTGTTTGCAGACGGCATGAATTTTCTGCGCTTCCCAAATACCACCCGATTTTGAGAACTTGATATTCACATAATCACAGGCGCCGGCAGCAATGATCCGTTTGGCATCATAATGATTAAAAACGCTTTCGTCGGCCATTATTTTAATGGGCGATTGTTTAACCAGCGCCGGTAATTTATCGTCATCCCAAAAACGCATTGGCTGTTCACAAAACTGGATGTTATAGGGGCCCATAGCTGTCAACGCAAATAAAGCATCTTCATAGCTCCAACCCTGGTTAGCATCAATACGTAAACCAATGGCAGCACCGGCTGCTTCGCGGATCCTGCGAACACGTTCAACATCTTCCCGGGCATTTTTACCCAGTTTTATTTTGATGATGCGTACGCCTCTTTTTACAAAATCAATGGCTTTACCGGCCATCACATCTGGCGTGTCGATACCTATGGTGAGATCTGTTTCCAATTCCTTTTTGTTACCACCCAAAAAGCGATACAGCGGTTGATTAGCCGCTTTGGCAGCCAGATCGTACAGGGCCATATCAAAAGCACTCTTGATGGTAGCATTAAAAGCGGTATAGTTATGAAGTTCCTGCAACCGTTCTTCTATGGCAGCCGCATTTTTGTTTTTCCAGAGGCCGGCAAAATCTTTTCCCATTTCAAAACAAGTGGCCTGTGTTTCCCCCACGATCATCGGAAATGCCGAACATTCCCCCACGCCATACAGGCCGGTATCGGTATGCACCCTGATAAAAATATTCTGCGCATAGTGCATGGTGCCCGTAGCAATGGTGAAGGGGTGCATGGGAATGCTGAACTTATAAATATCGGTGTGTAGGATCTTCATAATTAGGCACAATATACAAGGTTCGCGTCAGTCAAAAACCAGCAGGAAAGCGCAGGGGCAATTAGCGAATGTGATAATTTGATAATGTGATAATAGAACACAGTCTCACGCAAATCAAGGGCTTAAAAAGTGAAATTAGGCGCTAAAGAATTATCTTCGCGCCTAACATTCGTTAGTTCTATGTCGAAAACCGCAGTTGCTGTATCTTTTGATAATACGGAAAATGCATTTGCTTATAAATCAGTGCGAGAGTTAAAAAAAGCCCATTTCCTTTTTTCGAGCATGGGTTTCCAACCCCTGGTAAAACTCGGCACAAGACTTACCCCCTGGGCGATAAAAGTGGGGCTTCCCATCAAAAATCTGATCCGCAATACCATTTTTGAACAATTTGTAGGAGGAGAAACGCTTGAGGAAACAGCCCACGTAGCTGCTAAATTGAAGCAATTCAATGTACAGGTGATACTGGATTATGGGGTAGAAGGGAAGGAAGGCGAAGAAAATTTTGATCATGCCTGTGAGGAATTTATTAAGGTTATTAATTATGCGGCAACGCAACCCAATATTCCTTTCATGAGTGTGAAAGTGACAGGTGTGGCCCGGTTTGCCCTGCTTGAAAAATTAGATGCGGCAGTCACCGCCAAAAGCGGATTTGAAGGGAAAGTACATACAGAAATATTAACTGCTGCGGAAAAAGAAGAATGGCAACGGGTTGAGCAACGGATCATTCGTATTTGTGAAGTCGCTGCCGCTAAAGGAGTGGGGGTTTTGATAGACGCAGAAGAAAGCTGGATACAGGATCCTGTTGATGCCATTACTATGCAGATGATGGAACGGTTTAACCGGCAAAGAACAGTAATCTATAATACGATCCAACTTTACCGGCACGACCGGTTACAATTCTTAAAAGACAGTTTTGCTTCGGCCCAACAAAAAAGATTCATATTGGGAGCGAAACTGGTTCGGGGAGCTTATATGGAAAAAGAGCGCAAACGCGCGGCTGCCATGAAATACCCTTCACCCATACAGCCCAATAAAGAGGCAACCGATCTCGATTACAATGCAGCGCTTGAATTTTGCGTAGATTATCTAAATCACATTGCAGTAATAGTTGCCTCGCACAACGAGTATAGTAATTTGTATACGACCGAACTGCTCGATAAAAAAGGATTGCCGCATAATCATCCGCATGTGCATTTTTCGCAACTGTATGGCATGAGCGATAATATAACTTTCAACCTGGCAAAACATTCATTCCGTGTAAGCAAGTATTTACCGTTTGGTCCAATTCAGGATGTAATACCTTATCTCATGCGCAGGGCGCAGGAGAATTCATCTGTATCAGGACAAACAGGCCGGGAGCTTGGGTTGATTAAGAAAGAGATGGAGAGGAGGAGAACAATGTGATAATTTGCTAATGTGATAATGGAATACAGCTACACGCAATACAAAATGCGCTCGTTTCAGAAAAATATGCTGCAGTAACCCTAATCGACTGATAGGGCTGGTGCATCCTATGGTTCCCTATTTAATCGTTTTGGAAAAAAGAGTCAGCGTTCTTTCCCAGGCTAATTTAGCAGCCGCTGCATTGTAGCGCGAAGGGGCGGTATCGTTATGAAATGCATGGTTGGCGCCTTCATACACGTATAATTCATATTTGGTACCTGCTTTTTTCAGCGCTTCTTCATAAGCCGGTATACCAGCATTGACGCGCTCATCCAGCCCGCCATAATGTAATTGTATGGCAGCTTTTATTTTAGGCACATCTGCTGCATCGGGCTGACGGCCATAGAAAGGAACGGCTGCTTTGAGATCAGGTACGTGAACAGCTAACTGGTTGGCCATAGCACCACCCCAACAAAATCCAACACAAGCCATTTTACCATTACTTTCATCAAGCGATTTCAGATAATCGAATGCCTTTATAAAATTGTTTAGATTCTTTTGCATATCCAGTTTACCAAACATATTACGCGCTTCTTCTTCATTGGTAGGCGTACCGCCTAAAGGCGATAAGGCATCCGGGGCAAGGGCCAGGTAACCGGCCAATGCCACCCGGCGGGTAACATCTTCAATATGCGGATTTAATCCACGGTTTTCGTGAATGACTACCACGGTTCCATATTTCCCTTTTTGTTTGGGCTTGGCCAGATAGCCTTTCATCGTACACCCGTCACCAGGATATGTAATATGTTCGGTGGTGATACGATCATCCTGAACAGGCACTGTTTGCGCGTGTGCGTAGTTTACTTCCAGCATGGGTAATACGGCCAAAGCCGCTGCCAGGCTACCGGTCATTTTGGTGAGCCGGCGAAGGAATTCATCGCGGGAAAGGGGGACGTGGGTATACTCGTCGAACAGTTTGATTATATCCTGGTTCATAAAAAAGGTTTGAATGGTGAGGCTTGTTCCTAAAGGTAATGAATTACACATTGGACTGTTTGCCTGGCGCCCCTGTTTTTTAACTGGTAACCGGTATGGGCTGATAACTGAATATTATGCTCTGAATGAATATGTAAAAAATTTGGGGAAGGTGGCTGACTGTTTTACCTTCGGCCTTTGAATTTTGGGTATCACTTTTTTTTAGCATTCAGTAAAACCCTTTAGGACTGTTAGCTCAGTTGGTTTAGAGCATTACTTTGACAGAGTAGGGGTCACTGGTTCGAGTCCAGTACGTCCCACAAATTTAGCCGTGCCTGCCTATGGTGGCGGAACTTTAAAAAATATCTCAATGAAATAAACCTTCCTGTGATAGGAAGGTTTATTTCATTCTGTTGAATTATGAGTTGATAAAGTGCCCAAAACCAGACAGCCATCAACGTTTCAAACATTTCGATATTAAGTGCCGAAATCAAAGACAGGCAACAGCCGATTGTATGGCATCAATCACCCCTTTTGCTGCATTTTGAAAATTGTATTTCTG
>DASUVL010000564.1:0-9509 GCA_036379015.1 Niastella sp. | reverse complement strand
GGCTGGAGAAAATTGGCTCGAAGGGATTTGATTATGAAATAGATTTTAAATAATGAAAATTTCTGAGAAGTTTGAGCGTATCGAAACGCTTAAAGGCAAGATTGATGAATTTGGGACTCGAAAGGATTGGGACGACGCTTTTTTTAGAAAAGTAAAGATAGATTTTACCTACAATTCAAATAAATTAGAAGGGAATACCCTCACCTACGGACAGACAATTAAATTACTACGAGATTTTGACGCTTAAAGACAGCGCTTTGTAACTAATATTGTTAGAATGATCCATTTAAAACATCTTGCCTAAATATGTCATACGAGTATTTCTTGCAAGCTCACTTAGATCAGAAGTCGCAGGAAATTTCTACAGAAAAAATTCTGTTGATTTTCAAAGATCACATTAAAGAAAAGGACGAAAGCTATATTGATTTACAGTTTGAGGAAGGAAATGCCTGCACCATTTTCATTGATACAAAAGAACCAACAGTTAGCCATTTAATGGTTTCAAGGCCTTGTGATAGTATGCAATTGAGTGAATGCCTGTATCAAGTAATGTTATTAGGTAATTTCGTATTTTTTGAACCTGATGGTAAGCATCTCATCATTTTAAATCCTGACACGGAAAAACACCTTCCTGCAGATATGATTGAAACATTAGGCAAACCAGCCATAGCTGAAAACAAAAATGCATTTTTGGAATTGTATTTTAATAATAGATGAGGATGACGCAGACCTTAAGAAATACAATCCTGTTCCTGGCCATAAGCGTGCCCGCTTTTGCACAACAAACCGTAACGCCAGGTGTTTCCAGCGAATTGTCCATACACCGCAGGGCGGAGATTGCTGACATCCGCTACCAGCTCGACTTTCAAATACCAGCCACCAAAAGTGAAAGCATCCATGCTACGGAAACCATTTATTTCAGTCTGAAAACGAATGCACAGCTGCTGCAGATAGATTTCAAACAAAATGCCGATCATATCCATACATTGTCTGTAAATGGCAAAACCATTACTCCGAAGCTGGAAAACGAGCACATTGTAATCGAGCCTTCGCATCTGCGTAAAGGCCGTAACACCATCGGCCTGCAATTCACCGCAGGGGACGCCTCCCTGAACCGCAATGCGGATTACCTGTATGCTTTGTTCGTACCGGATCGCGCCCGCACTGTATTTCCATGCTTCGATCAACCGGACCTGAAAGCACGTTTTGCATTGACGCTACGTGTACCAGCCGGCTGGAAAGTACTTGCCAACGGTCAGCTGAAAGACAGCACCAGCAATGGCACGCAGACCACTTATAATTTTACCGATTCAGATCTGCTTCCTACATACCTCTTCTCTTTCACCGCCGGCAAATATACCCGTGCGCAAAAGCTGATCGGACGGTATAATGCAGAATTCCTCTACCGCGAAACCGATCCCGGCAGCAACGTAGACTCCATATTCCAGGCGCACGCAGATGCGCTCCGCTTCCTCGAAGCATGGACGGGCATCCGCTATCCTTTTCAGAAAGTGGGCTTCGCTGCCATTCCAGATTTCCAGTTCGGTGGCATGGAGCATCCGGGCGAGGTGCAATACAAAGCTGTATCGCTCTTCCTGAAGGAACCTACAAAAGACCAGCTCATCGCCCGTACCAACCTTATTTCTCATGAAACGGCGCACATGTGGTTTGGCGACCTGGTGACCATGCAATGGTTCAACGATGTGTGGATGAAAGAAGTGTTCGCCAATTTCATGGCAGATAAAGTGGTGGAACAATTGATGGGTAGCGAAACCTTCAACCTCCAGTTTCTGCAAGATCATTACCCCAGCGCTTATGGCGTTGACCGCACACCCGGCGCCAATCCTATCCGCCAGCAACTGGATAATCTGCAGGATGCGGGTTCCCTGTACGGCAATATCATCTATCACAAAGCACCGATCATGATGCGACAGATGGAATTACTGATGGGGAAAGACAACTTCCGGAAAGGCGTGCAGGAATATCTTCATAAATACGCCTACAACAATGCCACCTGGAATGACCTCGTGCAGATACTCGCGAAGTACAGTACGTATGACCTGCACAGTTGGAACAAGGTATGGGTGAACCAGCCCGGCCGACCCGTTTTCGATTATACGATCAGTTACAAAGGAGATAAAATAGATAAACTCAATATCACGCAACGCCCGGAAACAGGCGCGGCACGCATCTGGCCGCAGGCTTTTGCCGTAACGCTTGTATATGCAGACAGTATTCACACCATTCCTGTGAACATAAACACCGCCGGCATGCAGCTGAAAGCTGCGACAGGCTTAGCCAAACCACAAATCATTCTGTTCAATGCAGATGGCATCGGATATGGACTTTTCCCGGCAGATAAAGTCATGCAGGAACAGGTATTCAAGCTGAAAAGCGCTGTGAGTCGCGCTTCTGCATATGTGAACATGTATGAGAATGTACTGTCGGGCCAGTATCTGTCGCCCGCTGAACTGCTTGCCCTGTTCACCAAAGGATTGGCCATAGAAAAAGAGGAGACCAACCTCAAATTACTTTCCGGTTACATCACCAGTCTTTACTGGATCTTCAGTCGTCCCAAAGACCGCGCAGCATATGCTTCCCAGCTGGAAGATGCGCTGTGGAATGCTATGGAAGCGCAATCGCAACCGAATAATAAAAAGTTATTGTTCAGGGCTTACCAGAATGTATATGTGAGCGATATGGCGGGCAAACGCATGTACGATGTATGGCAGCAACAGCTGCCACCTGCAGGCATTAAGCTGGCGGAAGAAGATTACATTTCACTGGCGCTCACCATTGCATTGAAGAACGATACGGCTTCCTCCGTTATAACGCAGCAACGCGACCGCCTGAAGGATGCGGATAAAAAAGCGCGGCTGAATTTTTTGATGCCGGCATTATCAGCCAGTGTTACGGAAAGAGATAGTTTCTTTACCAGCCTTACCGACCGCAAAAACAGAGCGAAGGAGGCCTGGGTAGTCACTGCGCTGGGGTATCTTCATCACCCTTTACGGCAATCTACATCATATAAATACTTGCCACAAAGTCTTGACCTGGTGGAAGAGATCCAGCGCACGGGAGATATCTTTTTTCCACAAAGCTGGCTGGGCGCTACTTTCGGCGCCTATCAAACTAAAGAGGTCTGGGAGGTGGTGCAACAATTCCTGCAGAAACATCCGGATTACAATCCCAGACTGAAAGCGAAAATCTTGCAGACTACAGATAACCTGTATCGGGCGCAGAAGTTGGGAGCAGATTAAGTGGTATTCATAACTTCACATATTATTCGTGACCATTAACTCAACTTTTATTTTATGAGTATATCAGGTTGGCTTAACCATGTATATTATGAAGCAAAGGGAAACAAATGGTTTCATTATTTTACCGTTCTCTGTCGCATCATGTTGGCACTGGGATTTATTCCATCAGGCTTTGTAAAAATTAAGGGAGAACGGTTCGCCAGCGGCTTATCCGTTAATCATCCGCTGGGACACTATTTGGAAGCATTACACCACACAGAATACTACTACACATTTATTGGCATTTCACAGTTGATAATTGCGCTTTTGCTACTCATTCCGAGAACGGCACTTCTTGGTGCACTGATGTATTTTCCCATTATCCTGAATATTTGTATCCTGGCTTATGCTGTCCGATTCGAAGGCACTCGTATCGTAACACTAATGGTGCTGGCCAATTTATATTTATTATGGTGGGACTATGACCGAATAAAATATATTTTACCATTTAAACAAGTTAAAGAAGATGATTACTTAGCAAGGAAAAAGAAGTCAAGCAACAGATTTCCGTTCCTGTTTTTCGGGTGTGTTTTTGCGATGATAGCTTCAGTAATATTAATAAACCATTTTCTGTATGACATTCGACCTGGCAATTCCCTGATTGAATGTACAAATGGATGTGCTGGCAATAGTAATCCAAAGAACTGCTTAGAATTTTGTGATTGTATTCATAACAAAGGTAAACCGCTTCACGAGTGCCTAATTGAATTTAACAAAGCAAAAGGAACGAATCAATAGAATTGCTGCCTCAATAATGAAGCTTTCTCTCGTAGATAAACTTTAATATATCCATAACCATGCTGACACTGGCTGCCCTTGACACCTGGAAGCTACTTGAAAACCCGTTTGGCAATTCAGAAGATATTCCCGCTTTAATTGAAAAACTTGATAATAGCTTTTCCGCAGAAATTTTGAATGAAATATGCTGGGATTACATATATCATCAAAATAGCCTGTACGAGGCTACTTTTGCAACTATTCCTTACCTGGTCTCCATTTGTGAAAAAGCCGATGACCCCTACAATAAAATGTCAACATTTATCAATATAGGGATCATATTATCGGAGATGGATGCCAATGATGAACTTTTGTTACAGATATTCAGTGACAGTATAGTTGATAGAGAAACAGTGAACGCCATTATCAGCAGTTATAAAAGTGCATTGAAACAGTTACCAGCAATAGGACAATCTCTATTTAATATGGTTCCGGAGTTGGATGAAGATGATAAAAGGCATTTCCTGGTAGCCCTTGCAACTGTTCATGAAAGATACGATGTTGCCAAAGTGTTTTGTACCTATTCGGGAAATGATGAATACATGTGTACCTGTCCTCATTGTGACACCGAATTTTATATATGGAATAAGGAAAACGAATTGGTCTTGTACACGCAGGATCCGGTATTTAAAAAAAATCAACCAGATTTTCCCATTACTCCCCGGCCATTGAGTATTGCCCAGTCGTTTGAAAACATATCCATCGGCCCGAACTATGAATGGCTCGTGTTCTATATTAACCATCTTGGCATATATTCATTACAACCGGTAATCGGTTATCTGTTTGGTGAGACACAATGTCCTGAATGCAAAACAAGTTTCGATATATTTGATGCAGTGAGTAGGCCGCTGGTTTGAGAAGTCATTTGGTGTACCTGGACCAGAAGTTGAACCCAAACACTTTATGAGTTATGAAGCTAACTGATTGTATTTCAATTTGAAAATAACGATTTGTATGATAATGTTCGCCCATTGGTTTTATTGTTAATGATCTATGAGTATAGCTCCGCAGGGCTTTTTGGGCTACGCATAAAACAATTAGGAAGGGGTGGAAAAATTGCTCCTGATCGTTTAATTCCTCACCTTATAAATAGTTTTTCATCAGCACTAGATTACTTTTCCTTATAGTTAGATTAAAAAAGGGACCTGTTGGTATTAAAAAGAGGCCACTTAGTTTTAAATGAATGCTGTTAGATTAAAATAGGATCCCGTTAGTATTAAATTGCTGGCAGTTAACTTATTTTTTTTGATACTAAGTTTAAATCGTCGCCTTATAAGCTATTTTCCATCGGTACCAGCTTCTTTTTTTTCATAACTGGATTTGTTCCAGGGACTATAAGTTTTTTATCGTCGACAGTAAGTTTGAAATTGTCGACTGTAACCTTTTTCTTGCTGACACTAAACTTGTTTTTAGTGATAGTTCGTTTAAAATCGCAATAAGTTGACTTTTTGTTGTGATCATTCCATTTTTTACCGGAACAATTTTGCTTTTTGCACCGATTTTAAACTATAAACGAACAAAAAGTGATCATCTCACTGGCTATCTTATTGATCTCCGGGAAAAAGTGATTATAAAAGGGGAAAAAGTAGTTATAAAAGATAATTTTTTACTTATAATGGCAAAGAATATACTTATAACGCAAGCAGGTGTACTTATAATGCTATCAGATTTGCTTAATACCCCAAAAAATTAATTTATAAAGGGAATTTCCCGTCAGCGCTCATGTTTCGCGAGTAAGAGCGTAAACCGCGAAGCTGTATTCCATTATCACAACTTGTCCCGACTTTAGTCGGGATTATCTAATCATCACATTATCAAATTAGCATTATCACATTGGTACATTGTCATTGCTGTATTCCATTGTATTCCTGTATTCATTAGCACATTGGCTAATTAGCAAATTAGCACATTGATCATTTCCTCTTCCACCCAATCAACACCACCCCAATAATCACCAGCAGGGTGCCGGCGATTTGAGCAGGGAAGATCTTCTCGCCCAAAATAAAATGCGCCTGGATGATGGTAGAAACCGGACCAATAGCCGAAATAATGGCCACGTTGTTAGAGCCAATACGTTTCATGCCATGCGATAACATAAACGTGGGCAGCACAGTAGCCACCACAGCCAGTAGTATACCGTACCAGATGTGCGTACCGGCTTCCTGCAATTTCTGCAGCGTACCACCGCCTACCGCAAAATGAACAAATACACCGGCCGTAGATGACAGCATCGCATACGCTGTAAAACGGGTAACGCCTACCGTTGGTATCAGGCGGCCGCTGCCAACAATGTAAATGCTATACGTGATGGAACATAAAAAGATGAGGAAACTGCCCCAGATAAAATGCGGATTACCAATATCGCCGATACGTAATTCGCCAATATAGGCTATTGCAATGCCGGTATAAGTAAGCAGGAGGGCGATCTTTTGCGTGCGACCAACTGGTTGTTTAAAAACAAAGGCATTTATAAAAACGGCAAAGGTGGGATACAGGAACAGGATCAGGCGTTCGAGTCCGGCGGTAACATATTGCAGTCCGATAAAATCGAATAAACTACTGAGGTAATAACCAAAAAGTCCGAGACCGATCACCGTCAGCCATTGCCGGCCGGTTAAAGGGGTATGGCCTTTTTGGCGGGCCAGCCATACAGCGATAATATAAAAGGGAAGGGAAAACGTCATGCGAAGCATAAGCAGGGTAAGGGCATCCATAGACGTGTTGGCAAAAGCTACCTTAACAAGGATTGCTTTTGTTGAGAACAGGATGGAGCCTATTATGGTAATCAGAAAACCCGCTAGTGTTACAGTATGTTTTTTCCCTTCCAAATAATATTCTTAAACAGAAACATTGAAATCCCTCAGCGCATCATTCAAACTTGTTTTCAGGTCAGTGCTGGGTTTACGCTGACCGATAATGAGTGCGCAACTTACGTGATATTCTCCGGCTGGGAACTTTTTAGCATAGGTACCTGGTATAACCACGCTGCGGGCAGGGACCCGTCCTTTGTATTCAACCGGCGTATTGCCGCTTACATCTATGATTTTTGTACTTTGTGTTAATACCACGTTGGCGCCCAGTACGGCTTCTTTTTCAACCACTACACCTTCCACCACAATACAACGGCTGCCAATAAAACAACCATCTTCAACAATAACAGGCGTGGCCTGTAAAGGTTCCAGTACGCCTCCAATTCCTACACCGCCGCTCAAATGCACGCCTTTCCCAATTTGTGCACAACTGCCAACGGTTGCCCAGGTATCAACCATGGTACCCTCGTCAACATAAGCGCCGATATTTACATAAGAAGGCATTAATACCACATTTTTGGCTACATAAGCGCCATAACGCGCTACGGCATGAGGAACAGCACGAACGCCCAATTCCTTATAATTTTTCTTGAGCAGCATTTTATCGTAAAACTCAAAAGGCTCCAGGTTCCAGGTTTGCATGGGCTGAATGCCGAAATATAGGAGAATCGCCTGTTTTACCCACTCGTTCACCGTCCATTTACCATCTACTGGCGCCGCTACGCGCAAACGGCCTTTATCTACTTCTTCAATAACAGCTTTTACCGCATCGGTATATTTTTTTTCTTTTAATAACTCGCGGTTGCTCCAGGCTTCGAGTATCAGATCTTGCATTTCTTTAATTTTTTGCAAACATACAGTACAGATCATAAATCAATTATAAATCGCCTGGCTATTTAGGCGTTTTTGTTATTTTTATCTTCTTCTAAACCCCTGAAATCATGCGTAAAGCATTCTTTATCCTGTTTTTTTTCTGTAGTACCCGGGATATGGCCCAAAGCAGGGTGTTCGCAGAATTTCTGGGCTGGAACGAGAGGCAGGTGCAGTTGCAAACCATTAGCAACCGTACCGGGCAAAGCAGTTGCACATTTGTAATGAGCAATGATAGCATCAGGGCTTTTGTATTTACCGGTCAGCTAAAATTAATGGGGCAATTCAGTTTACCGCACAGGTCTGGAACAAGATTACTGGGCGGCTTTATGCGTGATTCTTCCCTTTATATGTTTAGTGAACAGCCGCAAGGAGAATTGTTATGCTTGTCATTGAATGTAGTTACCGAAGAGATAAAAGAAAACCTGTTCCGGCCCGACCCCCAACGTGAAATTAAAGTTACCAGTATCAGTGCAGGCAACCATTTCATATTTATAACGGCTGCTTACAGGTCTAAAGAAATAACCATATACGATTTCGAAAATGAGGAGCCCGCTACTTTAATACGTTGCAGGTTTTCCAATTCGTTGTGGCGTGATCTGACCGGGGGGTATGGCCGTGCCATAAGATTGCAGAACATGGACCCCGATGCTGAAATGGACCCCGATGCCCTTGTAAAAAAAAATAAGCTGTATCTGAATAACGGATCCGTATTGCTGGTAATGAACAATCACATCGATTCAACGCATTTGGTCAACTTCGATTTGCAACAACAAAAAGTAAAGTCATGGGTCATCGATCACAATCCGGAAAAAGAGAAATTCAAATTGGGTGATTATTCAGATAACTCATTTTTTTTCCGTAATAAATTGTACTATGTACGGGCTACGAGTGACAGGCTGATGGTGCAGGTGGTTGATGCGGTAAACGGTGTGATCAATAAAACATATACAACGGAAAATGGGGATGAAATTGACTACAAAAACACGCCTATTATTCAGGAAGAAACCGCAAATAATAGAATTAAAGATCCAAAGGACCTGAACAGGACCAGTAAATTACTGCGTAGAATGACCGCCGGAAGTGCAGTGATCGCGGCTAAGCAGCATGGAAATGATCTGGTTGAAGTGGTGGTTGGTTCGTATGAAAAAACGGTCAGAACTACGTTCGTTGGCGGCTACAACGGATTTAACCAGGTAGGCCCATATGGTTATTCTGGAGCAATGATGTTTCCTACCCGCCCTTTATCGCGAAGAGTTTTCCGTGATACCTATACCCAGTCGTCGTATTTTAAAACGTTGCTGAATGCAGAAAATTATTCGCATATGCCAGGGGAGCCGGTTAGCTCCGCTTATGAACGTATTGAGCGCTATGCTGCTACTTTGAAAACAGAACCGGGAGCGGAGAACATTTTTGAGCTCAACGGGCAATACTACTATATCTATTACGACAAAGCAGAACGCAGACTGGTGGTATTAAAATTTTGACACTAATCCTGCAATTTTGAAAGTGGTTTTGATGGGAACTATCCTTTTTATATTTTTATCGTTTTCTAAACCCTTGGAACAATGCGTGTAATAATCTTTTTCCTGTTTTCTTTTTTAAGTATACAAGTTGTAGCCCAGAACAAACAGTTTGCAGAAGATATCGGCTGGTACGGAAAGAAACTCGAATTACACACCATTTTAAACAGGACCAGACAGAGTAGCTGCATATTTTTATTGAGCAGCGAACACATCAGGGCCTTTGTATT
>DASUVL010000563.1:0-6963 GCA_036379015.1 Niastella sp. | reverse complement strand
AGATTTTAAATTTGATCCCGAAGGCTTTAAGATCAATAAAGATGAATTAACAGATCTTGATGAAACATATCAGTGGGTACTTCACACAAGCCGCGAGGCATTGAAACAAGCCGGGTACTGGAACCAATCCCGGCTTGAAGGCTGCGGTTTAATTGTAGGAAACCTTTCCTTCCCTACCAAAACATCGCGTTCAATACTAAATGCACTGTATACCGATATTTCAGAAAACGCCATAAAAAGCATGTACAATGTTGATTCTTTTTCTTTGCCACGGACAAAGGAACCTCATTTGTGGAGTTTTCATAATGCCTTTTCGGGTGAAAATCTTTCTGCCATTACATCAAACGCGTTAGGACTGGGAAGAAGGCATTTTGCGCTGGATGCAGCTTGCTCATCTTCGTTATACGCCATTGAAATGGCGTCCAATTATTTGAATGCCCACAAAGCCGACATGATGCTTGCCGGAGCTGTAAGCTGCGCCGATCCGCTGTTTATAAACATGGGATTCTCGTTTTTTCATGCATTTCCTGCACTGGGAGAAACATCAAAACCGTTTGATAAAAACTCCGCAGGGTTAATCCCCGCGGAAGGCGCAGGTGTTGTGCTCTTAAAACGTTACGAAGATGCGATCAAAGACGGCGATGAAATAGTATCGGTTATATATAACACGGCACTATCTAACGACGGCAAAGGCAGGTTTCTGTTAAGTCCTAATAAAAAAGGGCAAATAGACTGTTTTGAAAGAGCTTACAGCCATGTAAATATTTCACCAAAAGATATTGCCTACATCGAATGCCATGCAACAGGCACTGCTGTTGGTGATGTAACCGAGGTGGGATCTATTAAAGAATTTTTTGGCTCAGCAACCTCACCGTACCTGGGATCGGTTAAATCCAATACCGGGCATTTGCTTACGGCGGCAGGTATGGCCAGCCTGGTGAAAGTGATCAACAGCTTAAACAATAACACAATTCCTGCTACTATTGGAATTGAAGATCCATTGGATGGAAACGAAAAAATAGTAACCCGGAATATAACCTGGCCAAAAGGAAAACCGCATTTGGCAGCCATCAATGCCTTTGGTTTTGGAGGCACAAATGCACATTTAATTCTTGGCACTGCAGCAACAGCAAAAGAGATTGACACTTTCCAAAGATCGCAACCCATAGGCAGGATCGCTATTACGGGTATGGATGTTTGTTTAGGAGAAATTACATCGCTGCAACAATTGAATGAGGTGATCACAACCAATAAAATTGTAAAACACCAACTACCTCAAAGCCGCTGGTACGGCCTTGAAGAAATGCAGGATCTTCTACAGCGATTTAACGTAAAAGAAGTTCCCGAAGGGAATTTTGTGGATGCTTTTGATTTTGACATCATGCGTTATAAAATACCTCCCCGCGAAGCATCCAAAATATTTGCACAGCAACTATTAATATTAAAAACTGCCGACAAAGCTATACAGCATGCAGGCCTTAAGCCAGGCGCTAACATAGGCGTTATTATTGCTATGCAACCCGAACAGGCCATACACAAATATACCGGTCGCTGGGATGTTAGCTGGCAATTGGGTGAAGCGCCGGAACATACGAATGTTCCCAGGCAGCAGTTGATCAACGTGCAAAAAAGTATCAAAAATTTTATTAATGATATTGCTGCCGAAGAACCCTCTGTAAGTCTTCATACCGGTTTTATCGGAAACCTGTTGGCTTGCCGTGTTGCAGCATTATGGGATTTTACCGGGCCGGCATTTACCGTATCGTGCGGAGAAGATTCATTTACCAAAGTGCTGGAAGTAGCCAAACTGATGATAGAGGCCGGAACCTGCGATGGCGTGGTTGTTGGAGCTGTTGACCTTGCCGGAGGTTTTGAGCATGTTTTGTTACGTAATAAGTTTGAATCGACTAATTATCCAGTTGGAGAAGGCGCAGCAGCTTTTATTCTGCAAAATGAGAACAAGGTTGAATTACCCGAAAAAAAAGTGTTTGGCTACCTTAACGATGTTGTAATTGAAGAAAATACAACACGATCAGTAAGCGCAGCAGCCAACCAATTTGAGCATGTATCGTATCTCGAATTTTCAGGAAGTTCGATATATAACAATGATTTTGTAAAAGATGCTATACAAGGGCTGAAACCATTACGATCAGGCAGTATAACGCCCAATGTGGGATATGCTTATGCTGCTTCTGTTGCAGCCAGCTTTGCAAAAGCTTTGTTGCAACTGAACAGGGATCATGCTGAAAATGGAGATCATCAGGTAATTATTGCTTCATTCAACAATCACTCCCAAACTACGGGGCTGATCTGTGTTTCTGCCGGAAAGGCGCCTGTATCTTTCGATGGAAACAAAGCTGCTGAAAACAAAGCGGCTTCACCGAAAAAGATCGTGATCGGCGGAATTCGCTTTGCTGATTATTTTTCTGGGTGTGACACGGTTATCCCGCATGGCGGGACGTCGCAAACAAACCGTGGCACACCTTCAGAACTAATAACATTAAATAATAACGACGGTATGCATTCAACTATGAACGGAGTTAAAACAGAAAAAGATAAAACACAAAACAATGCTGTTTACTCATTTGAAGACGCCTGCGCTGGAAAATTACCTGTACATAGAAGGAACAATGATGGTATTATCTGGAATGAGGAAGATCTGCTGGAGTTTGCAGGTGGCACCATCTCCAAAGTATTTGGCATGCATTACAAAATAATTGATTCCTATAAACGAAAGGTGCGTTTACCATTGCCTCCCTATTTATTGGTGAGCAGGGTAACCAGGCTAAAAGCAGAAACCGGCGAATTCAAGCCCTCCACCATGACCACGGAATACGACATTCCGCATAACGCATGGTATTCAGTAGATGGCCAGGCTCCCTGGGCTGTTTCCGTTGAGTCGGGTCAATGCGACTTAATGCTGATAAGTTATTTGGGGATTGATTTTGAAAACAAAGGCGAAAGGATCTACAGACTGCTAGATTGCACGCTTACTTTTTTGGACGAGCTGCCCAAGGAGGGTGATACCCTGAGGTACGACATATCTATAAATTCATATGTAAGAAATGGCGATAACTTATTGTTCTTTTTCAGCTACAACTGCTATGTAGGCAAAAAAATGGTGTTGAAGATGACCAATGGTTGCGCCGGTTTCTTTAGTGATGAAGAACTAAAACAGGGACAAGGTGTGGTTAAAACCAAAAAAGAGTTGGAGCTGCGCAGCAGTATTAATAAGAGAAGATTTGTCCCCATAAAAAACACATCAAAAACTTTTTTCACCAGGCAGGATCTGTTACACCTTATAAACGGAAAGCCCGAATTGTGTTTTGGTAAATCGTATCACCATCAATGGCGAAACCGGTCATTACGACTTCCTTCTGAACAATTATTAATGCTCGATAGAGTTACTGAAGTAAATCCGGAGGGCGGCCCCTGGGGCTTGGGATTAATAATTGCCGAAAAAGACCTTCGGCCAAACGACTGGTATTTTCCTTGTCACTTTAAAGACGATGAAGTATTGGCCGGTTCATTGCAGGCTGAAGGTGGCGGACAGCTTTTGCAATTTTTTATGCTGTACCTGGGTATGCACGGATTGGTTAAAGATGCACGGTTTCAGCCAATAGAAGGTTTATCGCAAAAGGTACGCTGCAGAAAACAGGTAACCCCTGCAAACACCAAACTAACGTACCGTATGGAGATCAAGGAAATAAGCTTAATTCCTGAACCACGCATAATATCAGATGTGGAAATACTGACCGAAGACGGGCTTGTTGCGGTTCATTTCGAAAATGTAGGATTGCGGTTAAAAGAAAAAAACAATTCGCACCTTATTACGGCGAAAAACGCCAACAACGCAATACCGTTGCTGAACGAAGAACAAATTGTCAATTATGCGTTAGGATCATTGGTGAAAATTTTCGGCAGCGAGTTCGAGCCATTTGAAAACAGGGTGCTTTCGCGTCAGCCAAATACTGATCTACAGGTTGTTTCCAGGGTAATGTCGTTTAATGGGCAGCGGCATAATTTCAATAACAAACCCTCTATAGTTTGCGAATACGATGTTCCATTACACCCCTGGTATTATAACGAAAACAGTTCTCGGGTAATACCCTATGCTGTTTTAATGGAAATTGCATTGCAGCCATGCGGCGTACTAACAACGTATGTAGGAAGTGCATTTATTTATCCTGATAAAGATGTGTTCTTCAGAAATCTTGATGGAGAAGGTACTTTGAGCGAAAACATAGATCTGCGGGGGAAAACAATTACCAATAAAGCAGTACTTACCAGTCATACGGCCTATGAAGGTAACATTATACAAAAGTTTACTTTCGAAATGATATGCGATGGCAAGGTGTTTTATAAAGGTACCGCAGCCTTCGGCTTTTTCCCCAGATCAAGCCTGGTAAACCAGGTTGGGCTCGACAGAGGTGAGGAAATGCAGGCATGGTTCCAGACAGCACCCGAAACGGCCGATATCCGGCATATTGATCTAACCTCGAACGATGGACTACAATTGTTCAGGGTACAGAACGGCAAAGATCATTTCCGCTTAAGTAAACCACAGCTGAATTTCCTCGATAAAGTAACCTACGCAAAAAAGGGTGGCAAACACGGCCATGGTTATATATATGGTTTTAAAGAAATTGACCCGGCCGATTGGTTTTACAATTGCCATTTTTACCAGGATCCGGTAATGCCCGGCTCTTTGGGTGTTGAAGCCATGATACAAGCCATGCAGGCCTTTGCTATACTCGAAAATTTGGGCCACCAATATGCTAATCCCTGTTTTAAGCAGCTAGAAAACCATCAAACAATATGGAAATACAGGGGACAAATTGTGCCGGATAATAAATGCATGAGCCTCGAAATTCATATCACTTCTATAACGGAAAACAATAATCAAACTATTGTTATTGGAGAAGGAAGCTTGTGGAAAGAAAATATAAGGATCTACGAAATAAAGGATCTGGCGTTTGAAATTAAAAATAAGGAATGAGAAATGAGTAATAAGAAAGGTTGAAAACCGCGAAGGCTGTTTTCTTACTTTTTCATTTAACATTCTTAATTTTTCATTTTTCATTTCAGACGGGCCACTATATACTAACCATGAATCAATAAAATATTAAAGTAAATGAATATAGCGCTTTATAATTTAAACCAGGCATATCACGTTTTTTCAGATAACAACAATCAATTACATTTTGAAGAAGTATCATCCCCAACGCTCAATCAGTCTCCGTTAAACTATTGCGGAAAATTGCCTGCAATAAACCCTGAAGATCTTGGCGACAAAACATTCAGGGAACGCTATAATATTAAATACGCTTACATGACCGGCGCAATGGCTAACGGAATAGCCTCCGAAAGAATGGTCATTGAGCTGGGTAAAAACGATATCCTAAGTTCATTTGGGGCTGCAGGTCTTATCCCTTCTCAGCTGGAAGCAGCAATAATAAAAATTAAATCGGCGCTTGGAAATAAAACTTTTGCGTGTAATCTGATACATAGTCCAAGCGAAGAAGCGCTGGAAAAAAACGGCGTAGCACTGTTCTTAAAACACCAGATAAGGGTGGTTGAAGCTTCTGCTTATATGGAGTTAACACCATATATCGTTTGGTATAAAGCCGTTGGACTATCGGAGGAGTATGGAATGGTGAGATCTGAAAACAAAGTAATAGCCAAAGTATCAAGGCTCGAAGTTGCCAGGAAGTTTATGCAACCGCCACCAGCTTCAATACTGGATAAACTGGTTGAAGAAAAAAAGATAACGCCCAGGCAGGCACAACTGGCTGCAGGCATCTCTGTTGCCGATGATATAACGGTGGAGGCTGATTCGGGCGGACATACCGATAATCGCCCGCTGGTTTGTATTCTGCCTGCCATCATTGCGCTCCGCGATGAAATTACCATTCAATACGGTTACAATTACAAAATCCATGTAGGAGCAGCCGGAGGAATAGGTACGCCAACTGCTGCTTACTCGGCCTTTTCAATGGGAGCTTCATTTATAGTAACAGGATCTGTAAATCAGGCATGCGTAGAGTCAGGAGCTTCCGACATGGTAAGAAAACTATTAGCACAGGCAGAGATGACAGATGTGATAATGGCTCCTGCAGCGGATATGTTTGAAATGGGGGTTAAACTGCAGGTTTTAAAAAGAGGGACCATGTTTGCGGGAAGAGCGCAAAAATTGTATGAATTATACAGGTTGTATGACTTAATTGAGGCTATACCTGCAGCAGAAAAAGAAAAGATCGAGAAACAAATATTCCGACGTTCACTGGAAGAAGTATGGAGCGATACTAAAAACTTTTTCAGAGAAAGGGATATGGACTTATTAAACACTGCCGAGGCCGACCCGAAGATTAAAATGGCGCTGATATTCCGGTGGTATCTGGGTTTGTCGTCCCGCTGGGCAAATAGCGGAGAAAAAGGCAGGGAGCTGGATTATCAAATATGGTGCGGACCAGCAATGGGTGCATTTAATGCATGGGTTAAGGGAACAGACCTGGAGAAACCTGAAAACAGGAAAGTGACGAGGATTGCAGACGAAATAATGAAAGGGGCCTGTTATTACAACCGGAAAAATATCCTGATATCTCTGACTAATTAACTAGCAAAAAAAATATTCTGAATATGTAACCATTAAACTATTTCTATGAGAAAGACCACAGACGCACTAACCAAAATTTTTCGAAAACTAAATTTCGTAAGCCACTTTTTAAACGGCTTCCCTGAACCTGATTTTAATGTCAAAGGTTTTTTTGATGACAAAGAATTCATTGAGCAGATCGAGCATCATGATCCCTGCATTTTTATTGCCCCGGATATTGAACCTGACATTATAGATCTACCCATGTTATTTCCGGCATAACATCTTTTTGACAGGTAGCATAACAAACAATGTATTCTGAATATGAATCTATATAATTCCAATAATAGGTGTTATTGTCTTGTATA
>DASUVL010000562.1:0-2004 GCA_036379015.1 Niastella sp. | reverse complement strand
GGTAAAACGGCGTTCGCCCTTAACCTGGCGCGTAATGCCGCATTGAGTAGTACCCGGCCAACCCCCATTGTGTTCTTCAGCCTTGAAATGAGTTCGGCGCAGCTGGTTACCCGTATCCTGAGTGCCGAAAGCGAGGTTTGGCTTGAGAAGATATCGCGTGGTAAAATGGAAGAACATGAAATGAAACAGCTGTACGCCAAGGGTATTCAAAAACTGGCGCAGGCACCCATTTTTATCGACGATACAGCTGCCCTGAACGTATTTGAGCTGCGTGCAAAATGCCGCCGCTTGAAGTCCAAACATAACATCGGCCTTATCATCATCGACTATTTACAGCTGATGAGCGGTACTGGTAACGGTAAGAACACCAATCGTGAGCAGGAGATCAGTACCATTTCACGTAACTTAAAAATGCTGGCAAAGGAGTTACATGTTCCCATTATTGCACTGTCGCAGTTAAGCCGTGCGGTTGAAACCCGTAAAGACGGTAATAAAATGCCACAGCTGAGTGACCTTCGTGAATCAGGAGCCATTGAGCAGGATGCCGACATGGTTATGTTCATTTATCGGCCCGAGTATTACGATATTACTTCCAATGAAATGGGAGAAAGCAATAAAGGGGAAACCCACGTGCGTATAGCCAAACACCGTAACGGTTCGCTGGAAACCATTAAGCTGAGAGCCCAGCTGCATATTCAGAAATTTGTTGAAATGGAGGGCGATGATTTCAGTGGTTTAGGTTTGGGCGGCGGAAGCTGGAAGCCGGCCCCTACTGACGGTGGTGCTGGCGCCGGCGGTGGTGATGGCGCCAAACTGTATATTCAGGCCGGCAGTAAAATGAACGATATGCCATATGGCGATGACGATGAAGCCCCGTTTTAAAACAATATTGAATATTAAATATTGAATTTTGAATGTAGAAGTGAAAACCTGAACTACGGTTACTTCATCATTGGGCATTGAACATTCAATATTGGATATTTTTAAGAGCTTCCCCGAAACGGGAGGCTTTGTTGTTTTGGTAAGCATGGTATATAAAATGCATAGTTATACCGGAGCATTGAACTAAATATTCTTTATTACTTTGCACGAAAGAACGAATAATGAATCTGCCGCTTTTTTATATTTCGGATATTATTGCCAAACAAAAGGAGATCGAACTCGATGAAGATACCTCGAAGCATGTGGTGAATGTATTACGTAAGAAAAAGGGCGATCAATTACATCTTACCGATGGTAAAGGCTTTTTATTGCTGACCGCTATTACCGACGATCATAAAAAGCGATGCCGCGTAACCGTATTGAATGAACAATTCATACCTCAAACCGGCCGCAAAACAAGCATCGCTATTTCATTGCTGAAGAACGCCAGCCGCTTTGAATGGTTTCTTGAAAAGGCTACTGAAATGGGCATTACCGAAATTATTCCCCTCATTTGTGACAGAACCGAGAAACAACATTTCAGGTACGACCGGATGCAAAATATTCTGGTGAGTGCCATGCTGCAATCGCAACAGGCATGGTTGCCCGTATTACACCAGCCAGTAGGGTTTGGACAATTGCTGAAACAGGAAGATATTATTGATACCACGCAAAAATTTATAGCCCATTGTATGCCTGGTTCAAAACAACCACTCGCTGCACTGGTGAATGCATCCCTGCCTTCTCAAATTATTTTAATAGGTCCAGAAGGCGATTTTACCAATGAAGAAGTATCCTTTGCTACCGAGCATTATTTCATTCCTGTTACACTGGGCGATACCCGCCTGCGTACAGAAACGGCTGGTATGGTAGCGGCTGTGTTGTTGAAAGTGGTTTAAATGCTGCTCTGCTCTTCTTTTTTAACAATGGGTTCGTGCAACTCTACCGGTTTGGCTTTGGCTCTTTTACGCATCCACATGTTGAGCATTTCAACACCAAACGAAAAGGCCATGGCAAAATAAATATAACCTTTCTGAATATGGCTATGGTGTATGGGTTCCAATCCCTCAAAGAACAGGCTGA
>DASUVL010000561.1:0-3505 GCA_036379015.1 Niastella sp. | reverse complement strand
TTGGCAATATAATGGGTAGCTTTTGTATACAACAGGTCATTGTAAGCATATCCGCGCAGGTAATAATCCTTTTCAGGCTTCTGATAAAAGATCCCATATGCCAGGGAAGCCTGTGCTTTATTACCAACTTTATAAGCCAATGAAATACGGGGAACCATATTCGTTCTTTCCAACAATGAACTGTGCTCAAACCGGCCGCCTACTTTAGCAGCCAGGTCATTGGTGATATATACATCGGCCTCTGCAAAAGCAGCTTTAAAATGATCATCTGCTTTTGAAATGCCATCGGTGGTATAAAAATTAGTAAAGTTATTTTTATCGGTAAAATACATGTACTCACCACCAAACCTGATGGCGCTTAACCCATACAACCGTCTTTCGAACACAGTTTTTATGGTGGCAAGTTCGCCGTTGGCTTTAACCTGAAAGCTTTTTGTATCGTAAGGTTCACCATTCAGTACAACAGGCATGTTGGATTGATCCTGCAGCTCGTTGTTGATTTTATCGGTATTGGTGCTGTAAGAGGCGCCCATGTACAAATGCCATTTTTTACCCAGCTTTTCTTTCCACGACAAATTGCCGTACACATTAAAATTCGTAAGCCTGAAAGCATTTTTCAAATCTGTTGAATCAATATCAGGTCTGCGCAAGCCCAGCTGGTTAAAATTGAAATAACCATAAAACTTCAACATACCGGTTTTAGAGGTTTTGATGCGGAAATTAGCCTCACCATTGTGAAACTCGGGTATTTTAAAATTATCAGGCCGTTGACTAACGATGGCAAAGTACGCGGCCAGGTTTGTATAGCTGTAATTGACACCCCAACTGGCATTTTTTTTCTTTGATAATTTCTGAAAACCGGCATTCAATCCAACAGTAGAAACACCTACACTGGCCGAAGATTGATCGGGCAGGTCAACCGATTCCAATATAAGCGCCGAAGAAAGAGCCTGACCGTATAAAGCAGAATAACCGCCTGCACTAAAAACGGTTCCTTTAAAAATAAAAGGAGAAAAGCGGCCGCGCTGTGCGATATCGGGTACACTGCTGAAAAAGAAATTATTCACCAGCGTACCGTCAATAAATACTTTTGTTTCCGATGCCGTTCCACCGCGAACAAATAATCCTTCGCTCTCCCCCACCTGCTGCGCGCCTGGTAATGTTTTAATAGCACTTGTTATGTCGGCATTGGCGCTGGCAGTGGTAACAATATCAATGGGGTTTAAAACAGTAGTACGTTTTGTATCGCTAGCTTCAAAGGTACCGGCAGTAATGGTTACAGCTGTTAATTCATTGGGTTCCTGTTTTAACACAACATCCATATGCATGGTAGCGCCGGAAATGGTTATTTTTTGTTCCTGCAGTTTGTAGCCAATGGAAGTAGCCAATAATGTTTGTTCACCCTTTTCAGTTGTTTTAAAGTGATAAGCGCCCAGGGAATCGGAAGTAGCTCCATCGTAGGTATCTTTTAAAGTAATACTGGCTCCCTGAATAGGGCGACCTTTTCCATCTTTCACCTTTCCTGAAACCACAGTTTGTGCAGAGCCTGCTAAAAAGGATAAGAGTAAAATAAGCAGCGGCAAAAGGGGAATCATTGTAATAAATTTATGCCCCAAACGTAAACCAGTTTATTTTATAAACCAAATTATTTTTATTAATTATCCACATTTGTCCAAAATGGGGAATCTGCCCTTACAAAAACTCATTTAACTGATTATTAGCCTGTTAAGGCAATTTTATAATACAGGCAGATTATACACTATTCGTTTTAGTCTGATTGTGACTATATTTCATGCTATGATTATTACTAATATAATACCCTTGAATCGGGTACATATTTACCTGTAAAATATCCGTGTGGGTTTTGCGTTGTACGATTGGCGAAAAATAGGTAACTCGCCTTTAAATGTTAATATCCGTATTGTAAACTATGAAAAGGAACGAAACTCCTTTAAACGCATCTATTTTTTTAGATGCAATTTGCAGCCCTTTTATCCTAACAGGTAATTACGCACTGCTAGCACAATCACCCCCATGGTTGCTGAAAAACTATTCCGGCAACACCAAAACTTCTGTACTGTTTAACCATTTCATTCCTGCTCACCAAAATTTACCCGGATATAATAACATGATTGAAAACATTCGTGCTGTTAAGAATTTGTGTTTACGTAAAAACCCATTGAATAAAAAGTACAATAACATTAAAACTGATAATAGAACAACTGATATAATAACCTATAGATAAAATTTAAAATCATGGCCGATGCAATTAAAAGAGTAAAACAACTGTAAGTATAAATACAATCCGTTTATAAGGTTATAATTAATGAAGCAGCGCGAGGCCTGTTTCCTAATTATGATGAAATTAATTTGAAAACTTTCATGTGTAAATCCGGAACCTATGAACTTTAAATTCTACCCTTTGAGAGCCCTGCTCTTAACCTTATTGCTATTTGGCTTTAAGGCAGGTGTGCAGGCACAAGCAGTATTAGATTTCGTTAAGACAGTTGAAAACATCTCCGATGGAGGAGATGGTACTTCAGCATTTCAGGGTCAAATCCTGGAATATACAATCACCATTACGAATCTGACATCGCAAAACTTTGTCGCATCCAGGCTATACGATAACGTCCCATCGGGTGTATCGTATAATGCTAATTCAACCAAATTGAATAATGTAGCTGTTGCCGATAACAGTGGAAAAATGCCCTATTCGGGTGGTGGCGCCTATGTTAGATCGCCCACCTATGGTTCAGGCATTCTGGCTCCCGGAGCAACCGCTATAGTTAAATTCAGGGTGACGGTAACAGCCAATGGAGGCAGCATTTTCAATAATGCGACCATAGATGCTACCCAGAATAACGTTGCTACCATTCAGGCCACGAACACAGTGTATACAAACGTTATCGAAGATATCGGTTGTAACGTTATTTATCAGACTACCCCTTATTGGCCTGACCCTAGCCAGGGTTCATCATCAGAAAGAGAGTGGAGTTATTTACGTACAGTAGATAACACCTTTGGTACTGGCGGTGCTGCTGGTACCCAACTGTTTAGCGGTCCAGACGGGCCCAATACAGAAGCAACTCCCAAAGTTGGAGCAAAGCCTACTATTTGGAGTCAAATATTGGAACAGAGTGCTGCCATAGCGTATGACAGAGGACGGCAAAGAATCTATTTTGTTAATAACGTTGTGGGCGCGGATCTCTCCTATTTAGATTTGAGCGTTTCACCTGTAGTAGCCAGAAGATTTACAGGCGCCGAACTGACCCTAAACAATGGAAACAACGATTACAGAATTAACCGGATGGGAATGGGTTCCGATGGCTTCGGTTATGCCCTGTCTTCAAATGGCCGGGATTTTGTCAGGTTTACTTTCAATGCCACCACCGATGCGCCAATAATCTCGCATTTGGGTTCATTGGTTAATGCTGCAACCAATGGCAGCAGCAGGAATGTGCTCAATGAAAGCGGGGGTGACCTTTTTGCGGATGGTTCAGGAAAA
>DASUVL010000560.1:0-2574 GCA_036379015.1 Niastella sp. | reverse complement strand
CATACAGGTGAGCCTACCTGCGCTGCCATAATAGCCGGTTTCATAAATATGCCGGAACCGATAATGCTGCCGACGACAACAGCTGTTGCAGCGCCGAAGCCTATTGATTTATGGTCAGGAATTGTAGAGCGCATAGAGGTCAATGGTGAATGATGAATCGTGAAACTTGAAACGGCAAACGTGAAAGGAAAGCTGCACGCCTACACGCCTTCCCGGCTAGTCGGGAGGTTTATCTTTTTTGTTTTCTTTTTGGAACCTGGGTTTTGTTTTTTGTGATTTTCACTTCAACATTCCCTCTGTATTCACTTTCTCATTTTTCATTTCTCTGTTCTTCATTTTTCATTTCTGTTCTTCATTTCCTACATCTTTCATCATCTCCGAAATGATCCTATGAAAATGGTGCGTTCCCTGTTCCCTGGTTACCGAATACCGGCCATGGTTGTAAAACCGCGACTGTATTCCTTTCTGCACGGCTTCAACAACTTCTTCATCTTCCATCTCTACCTGGTTCAAATCGGAGCCGGCTCCCCGGTTAAACAATTCCTCCTTCCATACGTACGTCAAAAACGACACTTTACATTGCTGTTGCGTAACCGGCTTTACGATGTTGATACTTAATCCCCAGGGATAAAAGTTGAACATCATATTGGGAAAAACGAAAAAATAATAAGCAGCTACCTGTTTACCATAATCAGGTGAGGAAGCAGGCAGTTCAAATACGTCTTCCCCATCTTTGGCAATGCCCAGTTGCAGATTACTATAGGGGAACAGTTCGGTAACATAATTACCAAAGTCGAGTACCGCATTTAAACCGGCATGTACAAAGGGAATATGAAAACCTTCCAGGTAATTTTCACAGTATAATGCCCAATGCGCCTTCACCATATAATCCTTCGACAATTCAGGACGAAAAACAAATTCGTGCAATGGCAACCAGCCTACCCTGGCCATCATCTCCTGCAAATAAAGTTGAGGCGCTGCAACCTGTTGCAATGAAACAAACAACAGCGGCCCCCATTGAAAAAGCGGCAACTGGGTGAGGTTATCATCAGGCGTAGGAAAATTGTTTACTTCTTTAAATTCAGGCATGGAAATAAAATGGCCATCGAGGCCAAATTGCCTGCCATGATAACGGCAACGGAGATGAACGGCTTTGCAGGGTTCCTTTATAACAAGGGTACCCCTATGCGTACATACATTACTAACACAATGAATGATATTTTGAGAATCGCATGTCAGGAGCAGGGGCTCATTGAGGTAATTTTCAAGCAGGGTAAAAGGATAACAACGACCCGGTTCATGTACCATACCCCTATTACCTATAAAATGCCAACTGGCGGAAAACAGCTTCTCTTTAGCCAGTTCAAAAACTGCAGGATCCGTATAAAAATCAGTAGTCAGTGTTTTAGCCCGGGAAATATCAGGATCTACATAAAAACGCGACATGAAGTTTAGTTGATAGGTTGATTGGTTAATAAATTGACAGGTTAAAAATGCTATTTAGGTAGTAATTTAATGAATAAAGTCTTGCCATCCTCGTTACCCGGTTACTTATTAACCTGTTAATCAGTTAACCAGTTATCATATTAATCTTTAAACTTATTAACTTGTAAACCAGTTAACTTTTTCAACCAACCCAAACAATCACATGAAACAATTACTGCTCTTTTCGGGATTTCTTCTCCTGACTTTCAACCTTACTGCTCAAAGGGACAAGTCACTTTTCAACGGCAAAAACCTTAATGGGTGGATGATTCACGGTACAGAAAAATGGTATGTAGAAAAAGGAGAACTGGTGTGTGAAAGCGGGCCCGACAAAGAATACGGCTATTTGAGCACCAATGAAAAATATAAAAATTTCGAACTCACGCTCCAGTTCAAACAGGAAGCAAACGGAAACAGCGGGGTATTTTTCCGCTCCAGTATCGAAGGGGTTAAGATCACCGGGTGGCAGGTAGAAGTGGCCCCTTTGAATGCGCATACCGGAGGTATTTACGAATCGTATGGCCGGGCCTGGCTTATTCAACCGAAGCCCGAAGATGAGCAATGGCTGAAACAGGGCGAGTGGAATACATTGAAAATCAAGGTTGTCAATGATGAAGTAACTACCTGGCTAAACGGCCACCAGATGATCTACCTGAAAGATGAAAAAATGGGCCAGGGTGAGGGCTCTATTGCCTTACAGATACATTCAGGCGGAGGCATAAAGGTCAGGTGGAAGAAGATCAGGATTAAGGTGTTGAGTTAACAAGGTCTAAGTTGATAATGTTGATAACGGTGATCCTTTCCCTTATCAACCTGTCAACCCTGTCAACTTTTCAACTTGCCATCAACTTATCAACATTTCTTCAGTCCATACAACGGGGTGGAACATTTCCTCGTCATATTATGGCTACCCGCTCCCTTTTTAACCCGTTTTATTATCCGTTTTGGGTAATCTTTGAGACCACAGGCTCAAGGTATTACTTATGTATGAGGGTGGGTCCGCCGGTTGGCGGGGCCCAGCCTTTTTTTATTTCTACCAGTTACCGGCTTTATGAGCTAACCGGAATTGCATGAAAAACAAGGACTTTC
>DASUVL010000559.1:0-2474 GCA_036379015.1 Niastella sp. | reverse complement strand
TTGCCAATTTAGGATCGGTACCAAAAAACTCTTTTCCGTCAACATACACTTTTTGCACATCCTCGCCCTGGGCTTTTACATTCCCGTCTTTATCAACCTGCACGCCGGGTAATTTTTTTAACAGGTCTTCTGCCGTAGAATTAGGTTTTGTTTTAAAGGCATCGGCCCTGAATTCAACCGTATCTTTTTTTACTATTATAGGCGGCGCTTCCACGATCACCTCCTGCAACATGCTGTTTTTCTTATCCATGTAAATGGTTCCAAACTGTATATTGGGAGTTTCGGCTGAAATAGTAAATTTTTGATATTTTGGAGTGTATCCCTGGTAGCTTATCATTAAGCGATATGTACCGGCATCAATGTTTTTGATCTGAAATTCACCTTTGGGGTTGGCGAGGGTATAAGATATTACGGTAGAATCGGTTGCGTGTAAAACAGTAATGGTAGCATCAGCCAGGGTCTCTCTATAAAGAGTATCGTACAATTTACCCTGAATACTGCCCGAAACCCTTTGGGCATAACCAGCGGTGGCTAATACAAACACTAAAATAAACAGGGTAAAAATCTTTTTCATGTATGGGTAATGAACGTTAGTGATATAAACTTTAGACGCCACCCCGCCGGTAAACTTGTGTGAACAAAGCGTACCATAAAAAGTTTCATCGTCTGGATAAGTTTGAACTGAATTTCTTTAAAAAAGATATGCCACGATCTGCACTGCATTTAAGGGCGTATCGTGGCACACTACTTATTTGGGGGTAAACTATTTGAATATTATCTGTGTCAGGTCTTTAAACGATGTATCATCGAATAATAGTACTGGAATAACAACTACGCAACGGGCTAACTGAAAAGGTATTCCACATCTTCCCTGGTAAGCGACTTCACAAATCCTTCATCATCAGTGATGAGGTCTTTGGCCAGCAAACGCTTTTTATCCTGCAGTGACAGGATCTTATCTTCAATGGTGTCTTTACAGATCATGCGATAAGCAAAGATGTTTTTCGTTTGCCCAATACGATGTGTACGGTCAATAGCCTGTTGTTCAACGGCCGGGTTCCACCAGGGATCAACAATATACACATAATCGGCAGCGGTTAAGTTTAAACCCACACCACCGGCCTTCAAAGAGATCAGGAATACACGACAGTTCTCATCGTTCTGAAAACGCTGAATAGCCTTCTCCCGGTCTATGGCCGAGGTACTACCGTCGAAATATTCAAAATCAACTTCCAGCTCTTTCAGCTTTTCTTTGATAAGGGCCAGCATTCCCAGGAACTGGGAGAATACCAGTGCTTTGTGGTTACTGATATTTTCTGTGATCTCACGGGCTAACTCTTCCAGCTTTATTGAATGATTAGGGAATTTTTCTGTTTCATTCAGAATAGCAGGCGAATCGCAGATCTGGCGCAGTTTCATTAAGCCCTGCAAAATGGTCAATTGTGACCGTTGTATACCCTGCTGTTCAATGGTGCCCATAATTTTATCGCGGAAATCATTGCGATAGGCATCATAAATGGCCATTTGCTCTGATTCCATTTCGCAGAACAGAATGGTCTCAATTTTATCGGGCAGATCTTTGGCCACCTGCTCCTTGGTTCGCCGTAAAATGAAAGGATATAATAATTTACGCAAATGGTCTTTGCGATCGGCTTCACCAAATTTATCAATAGGAATAGCAAACTCCTGCCTGAAAAACTCTACACTACCCAACATACCCGGATTCAGGAAATTCATCTGGGCAAAAATGTCAAAAGTGTTGTTTTGCAACGGCGTACCACTCAGGCATAACCTGTTCTTCGATTGCAGCAAACAGGCTGCTTTGGTAACTTTACTGGTGGGGTTTTTAATCGCCTGCGATTCATCCAACACTACATAATCAAACGGAACATCTACCAGCAGTTTTATATCGCTGCGTAAAGTACCATATGTTGTGATAATGATCTCGGCACTCATGAATTGTTCTTTCCCTCTTGTTCTTTCACCACCATGATGAATATAATACGTAAGCGATGGGGTAAACTTCTTGATCTCATTTTCCCAGTTAAACATCAGCGTGGTAGGACAAACCACCAATGCTCGTAATTTACCCCGGCTTGTTCTATAATAATTCAGGTACGATAAGGCCTGTACGGTTTTACCCAAACCCATATCATCGGCCAGAATACCACCCCATCCTATTTCACTCAGGTAATGTAACCAGTGATACCCATGTTCCTGGTAAGGACGCAAAATATTCTTCAGGTGTTCGGGAAGCGGTATCTCCTGTATCTTATTAAAACTTTTTAGTTGTTCGTATTTCTCCTCCAGCTTTAATACCAGCTCTTCTTCACTGCGGTTGTCGTACAATTCATCAATCACGCTCATGTGGTATTTCGACAGGCGCAATTGATTCTGTTTGCCTTCACCAACCCTGAACAGCAGAGAGTATTTCTTGATCCACTCTTCGGGTAAAATACCTAGTGTGCCATCAT
>DASUVL010000558.1:0-16259 GCA_036379015.1 Niastella sp. | reverse complement strand
AAGGATAGATATTGTATTTTTTCGCTTCTTCATCAAACAACGACTGCAGCTCTTTTAATTTGGCAGGATTTGCTGTTGCAAGGTCTTTCTGTTCGTTGAAGTCTTCAGTAAGGTTGTACAATTCCCATTTGTCGGTACTGAAAGAAGTGCCATTGCGATGGTATACTTCGGCTTTCCATCCATCTTTGTAAATGGCCCTGCTGCCGCTTATTTCGTAGTACTGTACATGATGTTGACCGGCGGCTTGTGCGTTGTGAATGGTATACGCAAGGCTAACGCCTTCGAGTGGTTCCTGTTTATATCCATTGATCACGGCAGGCACTGTCAGGTGTGCAATATCAATGGCCGTAGGCGTAACGCTGTTGATATGCGAGTATTGGGTACGGATCCCTTTTTCTTTAATGCCATTAGGATAAAAAAGGATCAACGGGTTACGGGTTCCTCCTTCGCTATTGGCTTCCTGCTTTAAATAACGGAAAGGGGTATTGGCTGCCTGTGCCCAGCCAACAGGATAGTTGGGGCCTGATTTGGCAGTACCAATATCGTCATACACTTTAGCGATCTCCTGTATACGGTCTTCATACTTTTCGGTAAACAGGCTGCCATCGATGTATTCATTTATTCCGTAGGCATGACCGGTTAGTCCCCCTTCCTTACTGGCGCCATTGTCGCCGATGATCAATACCACCAATGTGTTGTTGAGCTGGTTGATCGTTTTTAGAAAGTTGATCAACCTGCCTATTTCATAATCGGTATGCGACAGGAAACCGGCATAGGCTTCAAAAAAGCGGGCGAACACTTTCTTTTCTATGGGCGACAGCGAATCCCAGGCTTTCACCCCGGTATTGTGTACCGGTAAAGTTGTATTGGCCGGAACAATACCCAATTGTTTTTGGCGGGCCAATACTTCCTCGCGGTATTTATCCCAGCCTCCATCAAAGCGGCCTTTGTATTTTTCGATCCATTGTTTATCTACCTGGTGCGGACCATGCGTGGCGCCGGGTGTCAGGTACAGGAAGAAAGGTTTATCCGGTGCGGCTGATTTTTGACCGGCAATGTATTCAATGGCTTTATCTACCAATACGGTGGTAAGGTGTTTGCCTTGCAGATCGGGTTCAATTTTGGAAGTATTTTCCCAGAGCATGGGCGTATACTGGTCCGTTTCTCCTGCCATAAAACCAAAGAAGCGGTCGAACCCGCGGCCGGTTGGCCAACGGTTAAACGGGCCGGCTCCGGTGAGGTCGGGTGTAGGGGTTATATGCCATTTACCAATGGCGAAGGTATTGTAGCCGTTCTCCCGCGCTATTTCTGCAATGGTTGCTTTTTCAAAAGGCATATAACCATTGTGGCCGGGCGCATCTACTGCCAGATCGATAACGGTGTTTACGTTTACCGAATGGTGATTGCGACCGGTTAATAACGAGGCGCGGGTAGGAGAGCAGATGGCCGTTGTATGGAAATTCGTGTACCTGATCCCATTATTGGCCAGGCTATCGAAAGTAGGCGTTTCGATCAAACCGCCGAATGTACTGCTGGCGCCAAAGCCAACATCATCGAGCATAATGTAAACAATGTTGGGCGCATTTTTTGGCGCCACCGGATTAAACGGTTTGTTGCCCGCGGTAGTTTCTGCCAACGTTTTACCTGCTTTGCCTGCGAAAGGCTGCGCCGGACTGTGTTGCGCCAATGCGGTAGTAACGGTTGTAACCTGTATGGTTGTTATGAATAATCGTTTTAAATTGGGTCTATACATTTTATAGTAAGAAGTTTATAGTTTATTGTTTATGGTTTGTTGTTGCCTTGTTCGTCGTCCGCGTGTCGCCGAAGCTTTAGCGGAGGCACAAGCTTTAGCGGTGGCGCAAGGCGGGTTTCATGCTTTGAGATTTCTGTATTTTCATTTCTACATTTAATATTTTGTATTCGCTGTTCTGTATTTGACTTTCTCATTCCTCATTCTGCATTTCTGTATTTCATTATCATATTATCACATTAGCAAATTATCACATTGGTCATCTGTCCCACCACAACCTCGGCGATTGATAATTAGAACCAGCCGGTGTGTTCTTGTTCAGCGATGTTTCATTTTGCGGGTACGGAATACGACGCGGTATTAGTCCATTAGGATTAGCATTGTGCGTTGCATTTTGCGCCAACGGAATGGCCGGGTAACCGGTACGCCGGTAGTCTGACCACACTTCGGGTTGCAGGAACAAGGCAATATATTTTTGGGTAATGATGGTCTCCAGGTCTTTGGTAAATGTTCCGGTAAGCGTAGCCCTGGCCGTGATATAAGCAGTCTGTTTTTGCGGCGTGGCATAAGGATCGCTGCTATTGCTGATCACCTTGGTAAAGGAGGCCCGTACGGCAGATTCCAACGCGGTTTGGGCTTTGGCATCTGACGCATTCAAAATGATGCGGGCTTCAGCTTCCAGGAACTTGGCTTCTGAATAGCTTATCAATATAACCGGTGAGGTAGCTGTTCCATAATAGGGACCGATGCGGGAATAAGCGCCCGGTACACCGGCTACACTACCCTGGTAGGTGCTGCTGCCTGCAGGATAATTGGTAGCAAAGTAAGCACGGCGTGGATCAACATTTGCTCCTTCGGCAGTGGTGTTAGCATCAGTGACCTTATTACCATTTAACAGGTTTACAAAGGAAGCGCCCAGTCCCACCCAACCCGGCCGGTTGGTATTTTGCTGGTAAAAAGGATTGGCATTGGTAGTAGCGGAACCAAATACTACCTGCGCATCTGTATTTATATTTTGGATCCCACGCCAGGTAGTTCCATTGTACAGATAGGATAATACTTTTTGTGCGGCATCGGTTGCATTGACCTTGCTCCCATGAATAGCATACCGTGCTTTTAACGTATACGCGGTCGCGATCCAGTTCCCAATAACACCCTTAAATATTACATCATCCGTTGATGGCACAGCACCGAGATTGGTTGAAACAGGCTGTGATAGGTCTGCAATGGCGGAATCTAGTTGTAGTTGGATCCCTTTATAAATATCTTCCTGTTTATCGTACACCGGATTGGTGATGCCATTGCCATACAATGATTCTGTATAAGGAATGTCACCAAAGATATCGGTCAGCGTACCATAGGAAAATGCCGTCAACACCCGGGCAATGCCGCTGTAATAGGGCAGTTGCTGCGTGGTAGCTGTTTGCTGAATGATCTTCAGGTTCGTAAGTACATTGGTATAATAGCTCACCCAGGTAGTATTGAAATAACCCGGTGAGGTGGTGTAATTATCAAAAGGTGCGGCATCGCCGTTGGCGCCGGCTGCCTGCTGGGTATAAATGTTTGCAATTAACCCGGCATTGATACCGGTGGTGAAACCCAGCGATACTTCTGCACCGGTTAACACGGCGCTTAAGGACACATCTGATGATGCATTGGGATTGATATTTGTCTTTTCCAGGTTGCAGGATGTTAATGCAGAGATCCAACCGCCAATAAAACCGATTCGTACAATATGATTGAAACGTACTTTGATCATGATTATATGTTTTCGGGTTAGAATGTAATGTTTAGTGCTACGCCCACACTATGCGTATTGGGCGTTGTCCAGAAGTCGATACCTGAGAAATTGGCCAACCCGTTGCGGGTGCCCAGGTCAGGATCGCTGCCGCTGTAATTGGTTCCCAGTAAAAAGTTGCGTGCAGTGAGGGTAACACTGGCAGCTGAAATTTTTGCCGGTTTTATAAACTTAGCGGGCAACTCGTAAGTGAGGTTAACGTCTTTCAGTTTTATCCAGTACAGGTCATGCTCAACATAAAGGCCCTGTACGCTGAATGTTTTGCGATACCAGGCCTGCGACAAAACCGCCGGTATGGCATTGGTTTCGCCTTTGCTGGCGGTAACACCTTCAAACACGGTAGTGGATCCTCTTTCTGCTGTAGTGGCATCTACGCCGTTAAACACCATTTGCAAATGGGGCGCATTGAAAATATCGAAACCAAAACGACTATCCAGCAAAAAGGAAAGGGTAAAGGGGCCTGATTTAATTTCATTTCTCAATCCAAGGTTGAAATCCGGATTGGGATCGCCAATTTTGGTAAAGCTTGTATTTACTACCGGGTAACCATAGTTACTGCTGGTAACATCATCATCTATCACTACTTTACCATTCTCATTTCTTTGTACATCAATTCCATAAAATACACCATAAGGATCGCCGGCTTGTCCGCGGGCTTCCATCCATATGCCGCCTAAGCTTACATTGGTGATATTATCCGAGATGTAGTTTACTTTACTGATGTTCTTGCTAAAGATGGCGGTAGCGCTCCACACCAGTTTTTTCTTTTTGATGAAGTATTGTTGCAACGTAGCTTCTATTCCCTGGTTGGTAATGCTGCCGGCATTGATCAGTGTGTATTGAGCACCTGTAGAGCCGGGCAGTGAAACGGGAATGATCTGGTCTTTACTGGTATTATTGTAGTACACGGCATCCAGAATGGTACGACTGTTTAGGAAATGCAGTTCTGTACCCAGTTCCCATGTATTTATCTTTTCCGGTTTCAGGTTGGCGTTACCAATGGTTGTGCTATAGCTGAGACCCGTTTGGCCATTGAAAGGAAAGCTGATACTGCTTTGTATCCAGCCGCCGGCTGTGGTAGTGGTATAATATGTGTTCAGTGAATACGGATCGGCATCATTACCTACCTGTGCATAGGTAGCGCGGACCTTACCAAAATTCAACGAGCTGCCATTCAGGTGTAATGCATCTGTAAAAATAAAGCTTGTTCCTACAGAAGGATAAAAGAAAGAGTTTTTCCCTTTCGCCAGGGTGCTGGTCCATTCATTGCGGCCGGTCAATTCGAGGTAAAGCCATTTCTTATAATCCAGTTTTATATCGGCATAACCCGCTACCAGTTTCTTTTTAATGGTTTGATTGACTGTTTGTGTTGACGCCGCATTGCCAATATTGAAATTACCCGGAATGGTTAAGCCATCGCCACGCGTATTGACCTGGTTTTTGTACGAGCTGTAATAGTTATATCCGGCCAATACATTCAAGTCAAGATCGTTGGTGAGCCGGTGTTGCGATGTTAATAATACGTCCAGGTTATTATCCCGGCGCGCATAATTCACATCGTTGATGGTTCCTGTAGCAACGCCGGAAGTACCGCGGCTCCAGGCGCCTTTTCTTACATCGGTATAATTATCTATACCATAGCGCGCGGTGGCTTTCAGCCAACTGGTAACATCATAATTGGCTTCGGCAAAAGTGATAAAGCGGTTCAATTGATCCGTTTGCGGGTTCATATTTAACGACCAGTATGGGTTATCCCAACCGATGCCATTGGCATAGGAGCGGCTATCGCCCCAGGGTTTGGCAGCAGTAGCTGGTAGTTTGTAAGCCTCGGGATGTTTCCATGCATCTGAATAACCATTGGTAATATCAAAATTGGCCGGTGAATTAATGAGTGCACGCATTACGTTGGTATTAAAACCACCCATTAAAGCGCGGTTGTGCGCACCATCCTGTATATAGTTCAATCCACCGGAGATCTTTAATTTATCATTGACCGTATAGTCGCCGTTGAAGCGGAATGTATACCTATAGAAATCAGTAGTTGGGATAATGCCGGTTTGCTTCAGATTGCCGTACGAGAAATAATAACCAGCATTGCCAGTATTGCCATACATACTTATGTTATGATCGCTTGTATACCCGTTAATAAAGAAGTTGTCGATATTATTGTACCGGTTTACGGGTACGCCATTCGAGAGCGGACTGCTTTTACCAACGATCACGCCGTTCTTATCAAAATTGCTTGCCTGGTTGCTGTACGTGAGCGTATCGAGTAATGCACCCCAGTTCTCATCGGAACCGGTTATGCCTGGTAAAATATAACTGCCGGCAAGTCCGTTGGAGAATATGTTTTGCCTGGGCTGTACACGGCGGTTTTTCTGATCAACGGTAAAAGAGCCGCTATAGGTTACCGACAATTTTTTATTGGTAAGTGCACTTCCTCTTTTGGTGTTGATCACCACGGCGCCATTTGACGCCCGGATACCATACAGTGCAGCAGCGGCTGGTCCTTTCAAGACGGTAATGCTGGCAATATCGGCGCTGTTAATATCAATAGCGCGGTTCGATGGCGTAGCCAGTGAAACGTTGTTGGTGATGGAGGGTAGAATGTCCTGCACTGAATTATCGACCGGGATCCCATCTAAAATAAACAGCGGTGCATTATTGCCGAGCAGGGAGCTGTTACCGCGGATCTTAACCGATGAAGAACCACCGGGCGATCCGCCCGTATTGTTGATCTGAACACCGGCTATTTTTCCGCTTAAGGCAGCTACTACATTGGCTTCCCGGGATTGTATCAGTTCTTTGCCTTTTACTTCGGAAAGACTGTAGCTAAGCGCTTTGGACGCCCGTTTGATGCCTACGGCGGTTACTACTACTTCATCGAGGTGGCTATTTTTTTCGGGTAAAGTGATCTCGCTATACGTATCGGAAATCGTAATGACGCGGGTAACATAACCAACATAGCTGATCTCAAGCGTTACCGGTAATCGTTGTCCGGTTAAAAAATCAAACTCGCCTTTATTGCCGGTTAACACCTGGTGGGTAGTGCCGGTAATATGTACGGTAGCGCCGGTTAATGGCAACCGGTTCTTTTCGTCCAATATTTTTCCGCTGAATGAAATATTCTGAACTGGTCCTTTTTGTGTACTGGCCCTAACAGTATCCGGGGCAGTCTGAGCTTTAACAGCATTAAAAAAAGCAGTTTGAAGAACGAAGATTGGGAAGTAGAACACCTTCTTCATTATCTTTGTTTTGGTGAATGAAAAATGAGGTCATCATCCGGCTATTTTATAGCCGGTGTGGTGTAATCGCTAAGCCTTTTATTTGCCAGGCCGGGACTGCTGGAACAGTTTCCGGCCATTTTTTTTACCGTCTTGTCATGCCGCATTTTATGCGGTGCATGGTCGATAGTCCGGTATCATCACGATGTATTTGGAAACATTATAGTAATTATTTGAAGTGACAAGTTGTATTGATCAAAACAGGTATAATAGCATTAACAGGCAATGCAACCGCGGAGGTTTAGCAGCAGAAGATGTTGCAACAACAGACGTGTATGGTATGCTTCACTATATACATAACAAATTGTTTTGTGCTTATAAAAGCAATCTTTCCGGACCCGGGGTCCGGTATACCAATAGTTATTATTTGATAGTACAAGATTACTATCTTTTTATAAGTCCACCAAAATAATGGACTGATTATTTTTAGTGCAAGAGACGATCAGGGAGTATTGAGTGGCATGGTGGGTCGTGATGGGCTGGTGTTAATCGTGAATCGGCAAACGTGAAAAGCTTTAACTCGCAAGCTGCATGTGATAATCGTGAGCCCCGCATAGGTTTTCCATTATCACATTAGCAAATCATCACATTATCACATTATTCAAGTATCGCCATGACAAACCGTGCGGAGTTGCGGGCGGCTATCTGATAGAAAGCAGCTACATCGGTATGGGCATTGTTATTGGCATTGTCGCTCATACTGCGGATCACTATGAACGGTGTTTTTTGTTGCCAGCATATTTGCGCTACGGCGGCGCCTTCCATTTCGGTTGCATCTGCCTGTAATTGCGTCGCCAGGTTTTGGGCAGCCCTATCCGAAGAAACAAATACATCGCCGGTTACAATGGTACCCATAATAATTTGCGGCGCCTGTTCTCCATTGGCACGACGGATCTTTTCCAGCGATATTTTATTACTGATCAAACGAGCGTGGGCAACAAGGGCTGTATCGCAGGTAAAGTACAACGGATTTTCTTTTAGTGTGAATGGATTGCGGGTTGGTTTTCGTACGATGCTGTCGGGTACAATAGCGCCGTAATCGTGATAAGCAACACGGGTTCCTATAACCAGGTCGCCGGGTTGTAAGACCGGGTTCAACCCACCTGCAATACCGGTAAAAATAATGTGGTGTGGATGAAAGTGTTCCAGCATCAGCGTTGTGGTCATGGCTGCATTCACCTTGCCTATACCTGTTTGTGCTATCACTACTTTTTTCCCCTGCAACATGCCTTCGGTAAAATGAACCTGCTGTATGATGGTCTCCTTCTTTTGCTGTACCTGTGTTAGCAGGTATTTTATTTCATCGGCAAAAGCACCGAGTATGCCGGTAATAGCAGCCGGGTTTTTTGATTGAGCGGGAGCCGTAATGGTGAAGCCGATACAAAAGATCAATAAGATGGTTGTACGCATATGTTTTTTAGTTGCGACAGGCAATCGTGAATCGTCAATGGTCAATGGTCAATGGTCAATCGTCAATCGTGAATGCTCTATTACACAATTAGCGTGTATTTCTCCCCTTTAGGGGCCGGGGGTATTCCCCCTTTAGGGGGTTAGGGGGTATTATTCTAATACCAACGCCAGTATCGCAAATAGATCTATTATCCAAAGTGCAATAGGTATGTCTTTCCTTTTCCCCGTGATCAGTTTAATGGCTGTCCAGCTGAGAAAGCCCCAAATGATACCTTGTGTAATGCTATACGAAAATGGAATGATCACCATGGCCAGAAAGGCCGGTATAGCTTCATCGAGTTTCGACCAATTGATCTTTGTAACCGGTTGTACCATAAACACGCCTACCAACACCAGGGCCGGCGCTGTAGCAATAGCCGGCACAACAGATAGCAGCGGCGCCAGGAACAAAAAGGGCAAAAACAACAGCGCGCCGGTAATGGCCGTAAGCCCTGTTCTTCCACCTTCTTTAATGCCAACAGCCGATTCAATATAAGCCGTACCCGGACTTGATCCTACCAAACCGGCAAGGGTGGTTGCCATGGCATCGGTTATTAGTGCGCGTTTTATATTGCGTGGCTCGCCTTTTTCATCCAACAGGTTGGCTGCTTCTGATAAACCTACCAACGTAGACAAACTGTCGAACATATCTGTAAATACAAAAGCAAAGATCACCGGCACTACCGACCATTGCAGGGAGTGTACCAGGTCCAGCTTCAGCAATAAACTAAAATCGGGTGCTGCAAAAAGTCCTTTCCAGGTAATTAACGGTGGCATGCCTATTGACCACCAGCGGCCCAAAGGCAAAGCAGCCAGCGTAGTGAACACAATACCGATCAGGATGGCGCCTTTGACCTGACGTGTTACCAGCACCGCAGTAAATAGCAACCCGGCTAAAAATGTAAGCAATACCGGATTCAATTTTCCAATACCCACAATAGTGGCCGGGTTATGCACGATAAAGCCGGCGTTTACAAAACCAATGAGTGTTATGAATAAACCAATGCCGGCAGCAATGGCGTATCGCAGCGGACGCGGTATGGCTTGTACGATATAGGTTCGGATATTGAATGCAGACAGGATCAGAAAAATAATACCGCTCCAAAAGACAGCGCCTAATGCCACTGGCCAGGGAACTTTCATCCCGATCACTGCCGAAAATGTAAAAAAGGCATTGAGCCCCATACCCGGCGCTACCAACACTGGGTTCTTCGCATACCAGCCCATCATCAGGCTGCTGAAGAACGAAACCAGTACGGTGGCTGTCAATACCCCGCTGAAGGGCATGCCCGCCTGGCTGAGTACCGATGGGTTGACTACAATAATATAAGCAGTGGCCAGGAACGATGATACACCGGCGATGATTTCGGTGGAAACCGTGCTTTTGTTTTTGGTCAGTTCAGCTGAAAACATGCAGTGATGGGTTAAGGGTTGAAGATAAGGAAGAAAGCTCCAGGCTCCAAGTCTAGCGCATCAATCCTCCTACTGCCAGCCACCATTCAAAGCATTTGAACACTTCCCAAAACAAAAGGGCCGCACCCGGATGGATGCGGCCCGCTGAGGTTTTATAAGGGTCTAAATTATTAATAGCCGGGGTTCTGATCTAGCTTGTTATTCAGCCTTCTTTCCGGGGCTGGTATAGGGAAGATCCTTCTTCGGGTATCTGTGTTCATTTTGGCCGTGTAATCGTCCACAGGCGCATCGCCGGGGATTGGATAAGAGGTTTCATATTTATCAAAACGGATCAGGTCGTTCCGGCGCCAGTTTTCCCAGTATAATTCACGGGCGCGCTCATCGAGCAGCTCATCGAGGGAAACCGATATTACTATCGGGGCTTTGGCGCGGGTGCGCACTTTATTCACAAGCATCACTGCGTTTTGAGATTCCCCATTAACGGTGGTTGCAGTGGCGCCACGCAAAATGGCTTCTGCTTTCATTAAATAGATATCGGCTAACCGGAATATCGGCATGTCGTTACCACTCATACGGGTAGCTGCGGTAGTGGCTCTGTCGGGATAATACTTGATAGAACGAACGCCCATACATCTGGCCAGGTAGTCATTGCCTATATCAAAGATCTTTTTGCCGCCGAGCATTTTGAAGTTTTTAGTGATCTCCAGTTGCCATACAGTATCGTTATTGGTACCGCTATAGGAGGCATTCAGATCCTTCTTTTTTATTGTAATGGTAAACGGTGTACCATCCAGGTTATATTGCCTGCCTATCAACCAGGTATTGTTCCGTTCATCGTCTGTCAAATTAAAGCGATCGTAAAATTCGGGCGTAGTGCTCATGGAAGTACTCAAATTGTTGGGCACATTATATTTTGGCCACAGGTATTGCATAAATCCATGGCGGGTAAACTGATTTCCATCCAGCAGCAAAGGATCATATGGGATTGCAAAAATGGTCTCTGTAGTATTGGGCCCATTATCCGGTGCAAATACAGCGGCATAGCTTGCATCCAGGGAATATTTTTTGGAGGCAATAACACTATCGCACATGGCTACTGTTTCCTGATTTCTCTCAATCCCGGTATATACCGTGGAATTGAGGTACATTTTAGCCAATAAGGCGTACACCATCGCCTTGGTAGGATGGGCATAGGTTGTTGAGGGATTAGTGGTATTTTTTACCGGCAGGGTCTTTACAACAGCTTTCAGTTCTTTTTCAATGAATTGAAATACTTCAGCCCTTTTTCTGGTTGCAGGCAGGTCCAGCACCGGAAAAGTATCAACAATGGGTACGTTACCATATAGGTCCATCATATAGAAATAGAACAAAGCCCGCATGGCTTTAGCCTCTGCGATAGTGTTTATACGGATGGGATCAGTTTCGCCAAGCGTTGAATTGCCGACAGTGCTTATTACCCGGTTGCAGGTGTTGATGGCGCCAAAACCCCACGTCCATACATCAATTACATTTACGTGATCAGGTGTATACGTATGGTGGTGATGTTGGTGGTACTGGCCATTATCATTATAGTTACCATCGCGAACAGGTATAATGGCTTCATCGGTGGTCAATTCCTGCATCCTGAAATAATCAATGGCATACTTGCTGGCCAGCTGCGTATAAACGGGACCGATCAATGCCTGATAGTCGGCAGCCGTTTTGGGAAAGTTGGTATCAACATACTGTGATTCCGGTGTAACATCCAGTTTGGTACACGCACCTGCTATAACCGTAATAGCTGATAATGCGATCAAAAGCTTTTTCATACTGGTAATTTTTATTGTAGCGTTTACTTGTATTTATTATTGAATGACAATTATAGAACGGCACGGGTTAGAACACAATGTTTGCCCCAATAATGAACGATCTTGTTTTGGGATAGAAGTTTTTGGCATCTATACCCGGTGTCAGTCCACCAATGTTGATCTCCGGATCAATACCGCGGTAATCAGTGATCGTAAACAGGTTGTTGCCGGAAACAAAGAACCGCAGTTTGCTGATAGCCTTAATTTTTGTATCCCAGGTATAGCCCAACGTAGCATTATCCAAACGGAAATAAGTACCATCTTCCAGGAAGCGGTCAGAAGTGAGGTAGGCAAAATTGTCGGTGAATGCTTCATCCACGGTGAATTTGGGGATATTATTATTTTTTGAATCTACCGGGTTGTTCAATTGCGCCAGCGTATTATTCAGGATCTTATTCCCTGTTACGCCCCGCAGGAAGAAATTCAGATCGAAATTCTTATAGGTAAACGTGTTGTTCCAGCCGAACAGTAATTTAGGTTGTGCGTTACCCGCCACATAGAGATCTGCATTAGAAGGCTGCTTGGTAGTGATGGTGCCGTCGGCCAGTTGAAAGGTGCTGTTGCCGTTATCGTTCTTTCCCATATAATGCCATAGGCTGAATGTGCCCAGGGGCTGGCCTTCCATGATCACCTGACTCCAGTTACTGGTTTGACCTTTTCCGCCCAGGATGGCTGTTGGTATAGATGTCAGGGCCGGAAATTTATCATTTGCTAAAGAAACCACCTCATTTTTATTATGCGCGAGGTTGGCTGAAGTCGTCCACGTAAAGCTTTTGGTTGAAACCGGAGTGGCCGTTAAAGATACTTCGAAACCGGTATTTTTTACTTTACCCACGTTGGCGGTCAGCACGTTTGCAAAATATTGGGTAGGAGATACGGGATAGTTAAAGATAAGGTCGGAGGTATTTTTAACATAATAGTCAATAGAACCGCTGATCCTGTTATTCAATACAGCGAAGTCAAGACCAATGTTGGTCATGGAAGTGCTTTCCCATTTGAGATCGCGGTTCTCGTTTTGGACAGGTAATAAACCGGTGGGATAATTGCCATTCAGATAAAACCGCCCGCCAGAGCTGTAACGTACAATAGAGGTAAACGCATCAAAGCCCAGCGAATTACCCGACACACCATAACCGGCTCTCAGTTTCAACTCATCAAAGATCTTCTGATCGGCCATGAACGATTCCTGTGAAATGCGCCAGCCGGCTGAAACGGCGGGGAAGTAACCCCAGCGATTGTTCTTACCAAAAGCGGAAGAACCGTCATTACGTAATGACACCTGCAATAAGTATTTATCGTCGTACTGGTAATTGACACGGCCGTAGAAGGAGATCAATCGCAAGGTAGAGATAACTGCAGTATCGAATTTGATATTACCAACGATGAATGGGTTACTTACATACATATTGTAGAACGTGAGCAGGTCGTTGGTATAGCCCTGCGTTGAAACGCCAAACCCGTCACCAATGCGGTCTTGCTGCCAGGAATAACCTCCCAGTAATTTAATGTTATGCTGGCCGAATGATTTGTCATAATTAAAGTATGATTCTATCACCTGCTTGGTATTCTCATAGTTACCGCGATAAGCCCGGCCATTGGCGCCTACTGCATTTCCGGAGGCAGCATTATAATAAATATCCCGGGTGGTTTGCTCTTTTTGCCCGGATATACTCAGGGTGTATACCAGTCCTTTCAGGATCTTTACTTCGGCCAAACCGGTCAGCAAGGTTTTTTCTTCTTTGCTTTTCAGCACATTGTTGGCCAGGATACCTACCGGGTTTAAATAGCCGCCGCGGCTCAGATCTTCAGTGAAAGTACCATCGGGCCGGCGAATGCTTACTGTTGGCATATAAGTGAGCATGTTATTAAACAAAGAACTCTGCGCAATATCAACGTGTTTGGTAGTGCTGTTGGTCAACGATATGCCCAGTCTCAGGCGATCATTAAAAAATTTGGTTTCCAGGTTACCTCTGGCGGTTACCCGTTTCAGCGATGAGTTTTTAACTATCCCCTGGTTGTCGAAGTAGTTGATGCTGGCGCCATAAAGGGAATTGCCTTGCGAACCATTAAAGCCCAGGTTATGGTTATGCGAAATACCGGTACGCGTCACTTCATCCTGCCAGTTCGTGTTAACACCACTGTCGTTGTATTGCGATAATAAGGTTTGTCCGTTTTTAGTAAGATATTCCCGTAACTCATCGCCGCTCAACATATCTATTTTATTGGAAACGGTTTCGATGGCTACATACGGGTTGTATGATAACATGGTTTGGCCTTGTTTCGCTCTGCGGGTAGTGATGATGATCACCCCATTGGCAGCGCGTGAACCATAAATAGCGGTTGAAGACGCATCTTTCAATACGTCGATCGACACAATATCGGTAGGTGCTACCAGGTCTAATGAAGCACCGGGTACGCCATCGATCACATAAAAAGGTTCATTGGCGCCATCACGCAGGGCTGAAGGTCCACGCAGAATTACGCTGGGTTTAACGTTGGGGTCGCCACTGCGGGCAATATTCAAACCGGGTACCTTACCTTGTAATAATTGTGTAGGTGAACCGGTTACTACCTGGTTAAAGTTGTCGCTGTTGATGCTGGTTATAGAACCGGTGATATTTTTTTTACTCGACCGGCCATAACCGGTTACCACCACATCGCTTAATTGTTTCGATTGGTGGGTGAGCGTTACATTGATGGAAGTCTGTTTTCCAACGGATACTTCCTGGGTAACATAACTTACAGATGTAAACTGCAAGACAGCTTTAGCTCCGGTAATTTTTATTTCAAAATTTCCGCCCTCATCTGTCATCACCGATGTGCGGCTGCCTTGTATGGTAACGCTCACATTGGCCAGCGGTGCATTATTTTCATCTGTAACTTTTCCTTTAATTATCCGATCCTGTTGTTGGAAGGCTAAAACCGGGGCTGCAAAAAACAGCAACAAGGTTGTTAGCAGTGATAAGGTTGTTTTTTTGGCAAGCGGGAAACAAAAAAAACGCATGATTTTTTTTCTCATAAATAAATGTTTGGTGTTACGCAAGAGAGAACAGGGAATCCCTCTATAAATTTAAATTTAATAATGCAGGCATAGCTCCGTTAGTGATAGGAAAGGATGGTTTCATGTGATTTTTGAAGAAGTTGCAAAGGGACACTGTCGATGTTACTACAATGTGAACTGTGTATTAATTAATTGCAGTCTTAATGTTGGTAGCGGTTGCTAATGTTGTATAGCTAGTGGTGTGTGAAAATGAAAAGAGAAGTAAGTGTGGCCGGTGTGGCGATCTATTGTGCCAGGCGGAATCCCCGGGATCAACCTGGGGTTCCGCTGGACTTGTAATGTGTGCGTAGCTACAAACTTAGGCGTAAAAACCATAAGGAACTTACGAATGAAGGAAAACAAATTATTAATTCCGAAATAGTATTTCCACGTATGTGCAACAGATATTATAAATCATACCTTTGGATACCGGTTATGGTCCTGTTGAAATGTGCAAATCCCGCCTGTTGCGCCATCCCGTATGTATATATGATTAAATGAAAACGCTGAAAGACCATATAAAACGTACCATTTCCGTTACGGAACATGAGTTGGAGCATATGGTCAATTCATTTCAATCAATGACCGTTGACAAAGAGTCCCATCTCATTAAAGCGGGGCAATACTGCGACAATTATTACTTTGTTGAAACCGGCTCACTTCGTATTTATACGATGGTCGACAACCTGGTAGTCACCAACTGGTTTGCCTTTGAAGGCAATTTTTTTACTGATCTCGAAAGTTATACCTATCAATGCCAGGCAAAATTCAATATACAAGCCATTGAGAACTGTACCATATTATATATATCCAGGAAAAATATGAATATCCTGCTGGAGAAATACCCCGCCTGGGGTGAGTTGGTTCGTAAAACCTGGGAGCAGGCATTTATCAGGCTGGCACAGATCGTTTTATCTGTGCAAACCTTATCTGCCCAAAAAAGGTACGAGCACTTATTTAATCATCACCAGTTTGTTCAAAACACATCGCCCAAAGACCTGGTGGCACTACTGGGAATCACTGATTCTTCGCTAAGTAAAAAATAATAGTTGCAAATTAACGTTATAGGAATTTGGTTTTATTTAAATATTTGAACGATTGTCTATGTTAAACCTGCGTGTGCTCGCTTTCAGTGTTCTCGTATTTGTATTTCCCGCTCATAGTCAAAGTCCCAAAGTAGTTCAGGTTGATGTTTGTATCTACGGCGCTACTTCCGCCGGTGTAATAGCTGCGTACACAGCTAAAAAGATGCATCAAACTGTTTTGCTGGTGGATCCTGATAAACATGTTGGCGGATTAACCGCCGGCGGTTTGGGTTTTACTGACATAGGTAATAAATATGCCGTATCCGGACTAGGTCTTGATTTTTACCGGAAAGTAGGAAAGAAGTATGGCAAATTTGAATCCTGGGTATTTGAACCTCATGTGGCTAAAGAGGTGTTTCTGCAATACATCAAATCGGCTAAAGTTGAATTAGCACTTGGACATACCCTCCTGAGTGTAAGAAATGAATTCGGGTATATAAAGGAATTAGAGCTGAACTACCTTAACGAAGAAGGCCAGATCACTACAAAAAGGGTAGAGGCGAAAATGTTCATTGACTGTTCCTACGAAGGCGACCTGATGGCCAAATCCGGTGTTTCGTTTACTGTGGGCCGTGAATCGGCCAGCTGGTATA
>DASUVL010000557.1:0-2299 GCA_036379015.1 Niastella sp. | reverse complement strand
ATGGCTGGATTTCCTGAAGGTGCGTGGAAGCTGGGGCCAGGTTGGTAATCAGAATGTGGCGCCTTATCAGTATTTATCTACCATCAGTTTTAGTAATGCTGGTTATATCTTCGGACCAACGGAGGGGCAATCTACGCAGGGAGCTTATCCAAATCGCCTGGGCAATCCCGATTTAAAATGGGAAACCTCAGAGCAAACAAATATTGGCTTTGACGCTACCGTGATGAAGCGACTGAACGTGACTTTTGATTATTATATTAAGAATACAAAAGACTGGTTGATTGCTAAACCCATGCTGGCAACTACCGGAGTGGATACTGTTTTAATAAATGGTGGTGATGTTAAGAATACCGGTGTTGAACTGGCGCTGAATTACCGGAATAATATTGGAAAATTGAATTATTCCATTGGTGTAAACGGAGCCTGGAACAAGAACACGATCGGGAACATTCCTACAAGCGATCATATACTGCATGGCAATAAAAACGTTCTGTACGCCAATGCGCTCGAGTTTTACAGAGCTGCAAACGGTCAACCGGTGGGTTATTTCTGGGGATTGAAAACAAACGGGATCTTCCAGACAGAAGAAGAAGTGAATTCGAATGTAGGCAAAACAGGAGATAAGATCCAGCCAGATGCGCAACCGGGTGACGTTCGCTATGTCGATTTGAACAATGATGGGGTTATTGATGCTGAGGATAAAACAAAGATTGGCGACCCTAACCCTGATTTTACCTTTGGTTTTAATATAACGTTGGACTATAAAGGTTTTGACTTCCTGGTGCAGGCATCCGGTGTGGCCGGCAATCAAATTGTTCAGTCATGGCGCAACCAATCCGGCTCACAGAGTAATTATTCTGCAACCATATTAGAGCGTTGGCATGGTGTGGGTTCATCTAATAAAATGCCAAGAGTTACAGAAGACAACCGCAACTGGACGCAGTTTTCTGAACTGTACATTCATGATGGCAGTTTTCTGCGGATAAACACCATTACGCTTGGTTACGATTTTTCAAACCTGGTTAAGAAAAATTATCTGAGCAAAGTAAGATTGTATGCCTCCGTACTGAATGCTTTCACCTTTACCAAATACAATGGTATGGACCCCGAAGTTGGCTACAATGAAGGCTTTTCATCAGGAGTGGACTTAGGTTATTATCCAAGACCAAGAACAGTAATGATTGGTGCAAACATTCGCTTTTAATTAAAACCGAAATGACAATGAAAAAATTAAAACTATATATTCCAATCATCGCTCTGTTGTCGGTAGCGGCTTGCAAAAAAAGCTTTCTCGACTCAGAAGATGTAACAACTGCTTCAGAGCAGAACTTTTACAAAACACCGGCCGATGCCTACAAGGGATTGGTAGGTGTGTACGATGGATTACAGCGGGTATGGTCAGATGGCGTTTCCTTTCCGGTTGCGTCAGAAGTAATGTCTGATAACGCGTTTGGCGGTACCGGTAATGCAGATGGATTAGGGTATCAGATGATGGATGAATTTGACAAACTCCGTTCACCTTCCGATCAAAGCCTGTTTGGCGAAAGTTGGATCAATTATTATAAGGCCATTTACCGGGCCAATTTGTTGCTGTCGAAACTTGATCAGGTTGCCTGGAAAGCAGGTGACGATTTGCGAAATGTATACGAATCAGAAGCAAGGTTTATTCGTGCCTACTGCTATTTTGATATGGCCCGATTGTGGGGTAGTGTTCCGCTGATCACGAAACCGACCCTTGAAAATGTACCACAAGCCAGTTCCGATAGCATTTATAAACTTATTGCCGATGATCTGAAGTTTGCTGCGGCCAACCTTCCTGCTACCAGTTACAGCAGTCAGGACCCGGCTACACATGGAAGAGTTACCAAATGGGCCGTGGAATCGTTGATCGGCCGGGTATTCCTGTACTACACCGGTTACTACAACAAAACAGATCTGGTAGGTACGGTTTCAAAAGCGCAGGCGCTTTCTTACCTCGAAGATGTTATAAGTAATGGTGGATTTGAATTGGTTGACAAATTTGCCAATTTATGGCCTGCTGCATCTGTCAATGATTATGCGGGAGAAGATAATAAGGAAACTGTTTTTGGCATCAAGTATACCTACACCAGCAATTATAACGGCAATGCCGATGGAAATCACTGGATGGTGATGTATGGCATCCGGGGCCAAAGTTTTTACCCCTATGGAAACGGCTGGGGCGGTGGAACAGTGAATGCAAAACTTTGGAATGCTTACGAGTCAACTGACACGCGCAGAAATGCTTCCATTACTTCTATCGATGGTGAAGGGCTCAATT
>DASUVL010000556.1:0-3246 GCA_036379015.1 Niastella sp. | reverse complement strand
TAATAATAAGCCCTTATTTTTCAGAGGCAGCAACCCCATGCACATTCGCTTCAAAGCACAGGGTACATACAGGATCGGCATGATGTTTCATGGCAAATATTACGAGGTTACCGGAACAGGCAATGGAGAATCTTTAATATTCAGGCCGGAGGATAAATATATTAAAAACAACAGGTAATCTTTTTATATCAATTAGTAATTAGATCAGGAAAAATAAAGCTTCGCAATAATGCCCCGCATTAATGCGGGGCTTAAACATGTCAATATCATTGAATAACCGGCTAATCTATTAACGCATGGTCTGTTCATTTATTCTTTAGTTGCATGCTCCTATCAAACCGTAATCATTCATGAAATCTTCCACATTTCTTTTGTTAAGCGGTTTTCTTTTTTATACATCCATTGTTTATGCTCAAAACGTTGACAAAGATGCGAAGGCGGAGCAGGCAATGATCAATGTAAAAGAAGAAAAAAATGCTTCACATACCATACATCCCGATGCGCAATGGTTTCCTGAAGCCGGGCTGGGTTTATTCATTCATTGGGGATTGTCTTCCGTAAAAAATATGGACATCTCGTGGCCCATGATCCCGGGAAGAGCGCTTAGTACCAAAAAATTAGATTCTGCAGAATTAATGCGCGTGGTTCGTGAAAAGGATTACAACCTCACCGGAAAGCCACCCGCTATTAGTCCCAACGAATATTGGGCCATGGCCAGGGATTTTAATCCACAGCATTATGACCCCGATAAATGGATAAAGGCTGCAAAGGATGCAGGCTTTCAGTATGTAGTGCTAACAACACGTCATCACGAAGGCTTTGCGTTATGGCCGAGTGAATATGGAGATTTCAGCACAAAAAATTATATGGGTGGAAAAGATCTATTGAAGCCTTATGTAGCTGCTGTTCGAAAATATGGATTGAAACTTGGATTTTATTATTCTCCACCTAACTGGTATTTCGACCGGGAGTACATGAGTTTCGTTTACGGCAGAGCCTATACATTAAATCCATCTTTGCCAAAAGTTGATGCAGACTTCAATGCAAGAACAGGTAATAGATCAGCAGACGAAATTAAACAACATCAGGCAGCATATGCTGCCATGGTGAAAGGACAGGTTGAAGAATTGCTTACCCATTATGGTAAAATTGATTTGATCTGGTTTGATGGGAAACCTCCTATTCCCAATGCTATTGAAGTAATTTCACAGGACGAGATGCGAAAATTACAACCAGGTATTGTTATCAATCCCCGCCTCCATGGCAAAGGAGATTACATCACTTTCGAACGCAATCCACCCAAACAGGACCCGGGAGATACCTGGGCAGAGTTTTGCAATACATGGACGAATAGTTGGGCCAACAGCAATACACAACCTTTTCGATCTAATGCTTTCGTATTAGGTGAATTTGTTTCCGCACGCGCCTGGGGAGTGAATTACTTATTAGGTGTAGGCCCTACTGCCGATGGTGTATTTCCCCAAGCCGTTTACGACAATATGAAAGTAGTGGGCGATTGGATAAAAAAGAATGCCCGCTCGGTTCAGCATGTGCAGCAATTGCCTGCCAGTGAAACCGCATCCGTTCCTGCTGTGTCAAAAAACAATTACAGGTACCTGTTCGCCATTCCTGTATTTAAAAATGGAAGCAAGTATGATGAAGACCGTTTACCTGCAAAAGATGAAACGATTTCGTTAAAGACATCTTTGCAACCAAGATCTGTTTCCATGGCAGGGTCCCGGCAAAAATTAAATTTTAAATATACCGACGGACAGATCGTTATTGATTTGCCGGCAGGCGTTCGCACCAGTTTGGTTGACGTAATTGAAGTGGAATTAAAAAAATAACAGCACAGTATGCATTTATTTTCATGTAAAAAGTTTCTTTGTATTGCGGTTTCCTGTCTGATCATAGTAGTTGCTAATGCACAGGATACGCTTTCAAAATATATCCTCACACCGAAAGAAAGTCCGCAACCCAAAATCAACGGACCAAAAATATTTGGTGTTCGTCCCAATCATCCGATCTTGTTTACCATCCCGGCTACAGGAACAAGGCCCATGCACTTTTCTGTTGATAATCTTCCAAAAGGTGTGACGGTTGATGCAAAGACTGGAAAAATGGCCGGTGCTATTGCAAAGCCGGGAGAATATATTCTCCTGCTTCATGCAAAAAATAAATTGGGAGCAACAAAACGTTCATTCAAAATTGTAGTGGGTGAAACTATTGCCTTAACACCACCCATGGGATGGAATAGTTGGAACGTGTATGCAACAAAGGTCACCAAAGAGCTGGTATTAGCCAATGCAAAAGCGATGGCGAGTAGCGGACTGATAAACCATGGATGGAGTTACATGAACATAGATGATGTATGGCAGGGAAAAAGAGGAGGAGTATTTGGCGCCATACTTCCTGATTCAACTACATTTCCCAACATGCAGGCGTTGGTTGATGAAATTCATACTATAGGTTTGAAAGCAGGCATTTATTCAACGCCTTGGGTTGAATCGTATGGCCATCATATCGGAGGTTCTGCAACAAATGCGGAAGGCATTTTTGTCAGGACCAGTGAGAACATACCACGCAATAAAAAACAATTCCCTTATGCCATTGGTCAATATATTTTCTGGGATAAGGATGTAAAGCAGTGGGCCCAATGGGGTTTCGATTATTTAAAGTACGACTGGAATCCCATTGAAGTTCCTGAAACGAAAGCCATGTATGATCTGTTGCGCAACAGCGACCGTGATATTGTTTTCAGCCTTTCGAACAGTACGCCGTTTGCCAGCATTGCTGACCTCTCAAAGATCTCCAATGCATGGAGAACAGGTGGTGATATAAGAGATAGCTGGAAAAGTTTAAAAAGCCGTTTGCTTACCCAGGATAAATGGGCACCGTATGCATCCCCTGGTCACTGGAATGATCCTGATATGATGATTGTTGGTTGGGTTGGCTGGGGTAAAGGCCCTTATCCAACGCATCTTACACCTGATGAACAATACGCACACATGAGTGCATGGTGTTTGCAATCTGTTCCTTTGTTATTAGGTTGTGATCTTACCAAATTGGATGATTTTACAATTAGTCTTTTGACGAATGATGAAGTGCTTGCCGTAAACCAGGATCCGTTAGGTAAGCAGGCAACTGTTGTTACCAAAACTGATTCCTGTGGGGTTTTAGCAAAAGACCTGGAAGATGGAAGCAAAGCAGCAGGCTTATTTAATGTTACCGACAGCATTACGAGAA
>DASUVL010000555.1:0-3584 GCA_036379015.1 Niastella sp. | reverse complement strand
ATACAATCCGGCAAAATAGAACCTCCTGATGATGAGCCTGCACAAATACAAACGTTCTACACCAGGGAACTATTAAAAAAACTGGAGGCCCTGCTTACTCATACATGATCTCAAAAGTTTCTTCTAAAAAAAATGCCGTGTAATTTACACGGCATAATGTCTTTCAATTTCTTTTCCTACCCGCTTTATCAATCCTTCAGGCCGGTCTTCGTTTACTGTCCATTCATCATTATTGTAAGATAAATAACCAAACGATGTTTCGTTCAATACCACATGAAACGAAGTGGGCATACCGGAATCACTGACTTTATCTGATGGGTTTACCCAGCCTGTATATTTAGTTCCATCCAGTTCAAAGGCAATGTCGAAAATGTTGTTTTCCGATGGCATAGGGGAAAAGTGTTTTTATCATAGCTTAAATACTTATGCCAAAAGGCCATTAGAAGCTCTTTGCTTTGAGGAATGTATTCCCCTGCACCACGCTGTGTATTTATTTACTCACAACCTGCTACGCTGGTACTTTACGCATTGATTCGCGCTCCCAGAAGCGATGCTGCGCAACAGCTGCTATGAATTGCATTGACAACGTTGTAACATCCTGATGTATAACAATACCTTCCTCCCGCGCTTTTTCATCGGTCGTGTTATCTGAAGGTAATTTTTTTGCAAAATAAGTGGCTTCTAACACCTGCAAAGCATCTTTGTCGGCCGCGATCGCTTTGCAATGTTTATAGGCTTCATTCAAAAAATGAATGGCGTCGGGATCTTTTTCCAGCGAGGCTACACTATTGGCGCCGCCAGGAACATATACGGCATCGTAAAAAACGGAAGCGGCTGTCAAAAAGCTCTTGTTAACCGGTATAATGGTATTGTTCTCGCCACTTACGGTTCCCAATCGCGGCGCAATAATCTCCACTACGGCGCCCTGATCTAATAGAATATCCTCTATGGTCATCAAGGAGTCGTCCTTTACTCCATCGCTTACCAGGATAGCGATCTTGCGGGTTTTGATAGAATCTTTAATTGTGTTGGCCATGCTCAATGCTGCCGATCTATCTATGGAGCTTTTTACATCCACCGGTTCAAAATCATTGGGAATACCATCAGCAGGAACACTTTTGTTGATGGGTTTTTCCGGCTTGGGTACCTGTAGCCCCAAATTCCTTGCAACCTGGCTTGCCAACCCGCCATCTACCAGTGAGAGAATACCCAGCATTCGCTCCCGGATCTCTTTTATTTCTACTTTACCCAGTTCAAAGGACAAAGCATTCACCATGTGTTCTTTCTCTGGTTCCGACTGGCTGTTATAAAACAATTTTGCCTGGCTGAAATGATCGAAGAAACTTTTACTTCTTTCTCTTACCTTTTTAGCATCTATCCTTTCGGCGTGGGACGTAAATCCGCCCTGCATTTTGCCCGCCTGAAATGGACAACCGCTGCCGATGGAATTAGGATGATAACTGGTTCTGCCGGCATTGATCTGTTGCCGCATAAATCCATCGCGCTGGTTATTGTGTATGGGTACTACAGGCCGGTTGATAGGTATTTCATGAAAATTGGGTCCGCCCAGGCGTATTAATTGAGTATCGGTATAAGAGAACAATCTTCCCTGCATTAATGGATCATTGGTGAAATCAATACCTGGCACTATGTTACCTACATGAAATGCCACCTGTTCTGTTTCTGCAAAAAAATTATCCGGGTTACGGTTCAGGGTTAGTTTACCTATTCGCTGTACCGGTACTAATTCTTCGGGAATGATCTTGGTAGGGTCCAACAGATCGAACTCATATTTGTGTTCATCTTTTTCGGGAACAACCTGTAAACCGAGCTCCCATTCGGGATAGGCGCCGCTTTCGATGGCTTCCCATAGATCGCGACGATGGTAATCAGGGTCTTTACCGGAAATATTCTGCGCTTCATCCCAGGCTACGGAATGCACGCCCAGTAATGGCTTCCAGTGAAATTTTACAAAATGGGAAATGCCTGCGTCATTAATGAGGCGGAAGGTATGCACGCCAAATCCTTCCATCATTCGAAAGCTGCGTGGTAAGGCACGGTCGCTCATCAGCCACATGATCATATGGGTGCTTTCGGGCATGAGCGAAATAAAATCCCAAAACGTATCATGGGCAGAAGCTGCCTGCGGCATTTCATGATGTGGTTCCGGTTTTACGGCATGTACCAGGTCGGGGAACTTCATAGCATCCTGTATAAAGAAAACAGGCATATTGTTGCCTACCAGGTCAAAGTTGCCTTCTTCTGTATAGAACTTTACCGCAAATCCCCTTACATCCCGTGCAAGGTCGGTAGAACCGCGGGACCCCGCCACTGTAGAAAAGCGAACGAAGACCGGCGTTTCAATAGTCGTATCTGAAAGAAATTTTGCACTGGTTATTGCCGACTGAGATTCATATAGTTTGAAGACTCCATGCGCACCTGACCCTCTTGCATGAACGACACGTTCGGGAATACGCTCGTGGTCGAAATGGGTCATTTTTTCCCGGAAGATAAAATCCTCCATCAATGTACTACCGCGGTCGCCGGCTTTTAATGAATTCTGGTCATCATTGATTTTTACACCCTGGTTGGTGGTCATCAACTGGGCGTCTGGTTTTTCCTTCTCAGGAGTAAGATCAATATCTTTTTTATTTTCAGGTATTTCGTTGGAAGTCTTGTTCTTCTTAACTGGCATAGTCCTTTGTTTTAGTGTTTATATAGCACCACAAACTTTTGTGCCAACCAAAAAAATACCCGTGCATGATTATTGCACGGGTGACAAAGAGTAGGGATCACAACAAAATCAATATTTCATCATATTCAACAGCAATTGCTGGCCAACAATATTGGCGCTGTTTTTTTGTGAATTATTGAATGTAGCCATAGATGCGTTTTCACCGTCGCCTTCTGCTTTTTTCTCCAGCTTTATATCTTTTATACAGGAGAATATATCCAATGCGCACAGGATGATCTTTCCTTTTCCATGCGGTATAATGCTTACTGCGGAATACACTTCCGGTTTATGGTCCGATACGCAGGCGACTACACATTCACCGGTCGGCATACGTAATCCCAAACGGTTTTTGTTATAGGTGGCAAAGCACTGGTATTCCCAATTGAACACACAAGCCTGGGGCAATCCTGTCAACAACGGATGTTGTTTGGAAAAATAATTTCCACCGTACCAGGATTTACCTAATTCTTTGGATCCGCGATACTCGAGCACTTCTTTTTTCGCCAGGTGATCTGCCCAATGTTCAATGTTGTTGACAACAATCAGCGTATTGCCATTATTTACCCATTCCAGGATATCTGTTACCAGTGGATTGCCGGTTTGTTGTGGTTCAAAAGCACCCACCAGTAAAAAATGGCCCTGGGGCTTGCCTCCCCGGTAGTTCTGTAATTTATTGAGTCCCACCGTTTTTAAATAGTTACTCAATACGCCGCTTGTGTCAGCTATCATGCCATTCTGCGGAATACCAGTGGCATTTAGTTGTACCGCATACAATTCATCCTGCCCACTGGCAATAGTGGAGTTGCCTGTTATTAACCGGGCTGTAATAGTAGTGTAGCCTGCTTCATTG